>NZ_JBHMAU010000018.1:0-134817 GCF_042429315.1 Brevibacterium otitidis
TGGTTTCGTCTATGTCGCTTTCGTCATGGACCTGTTTTCCCGAATGATTGTTGGATGGCGAGTCGATACGACTTTGCGGACCGATTTGGCGCTGGATGCTCTGGAGCACGCGTTATGGCAAAGGAAGCGAAAAAACAGGAACACCGACCAGTTAATTCATCATTCTGACAAGGGAAGCCAGTATGTCTCCATTGCTTATACAGAGCGTCTGCGTGAAGCTGGAATAGAAGCCTCGGTCGGTTCGACTGGAGATTCTTATGATAATGCCGCAGCAGAAGCGCTGAATAAACTATATAAGAAAGAGGTGGTGTGGCGCGAGGGCCCGTGGACCGGTCGTGATGCTGTGGAATTCGCGACTTTGGAATGGGTGCATTGGTATAACCACACCCGCCCGCATTCGCACTGCGGAGACCTCGCTCCAGCGCAGTTCGAGGAACACTACTACACTGAAACCAGTCGGCCAGTGGTGGCTGACGTACCGCTATGAACTCTCCACCAAACTCGGGGCGATCCAGCGACCATGATCGAGAGCATCTTGATGATCTCGATGTACGGTGCCGGCGAGGCGGGGTCGAACTGTCCGACCTTCGGGTCCTTGGCCTCGTCGTCGTCCTCATCACGCGACAGCGCGAGGAAGCGGCCCATGTAGGTCTGCCAAGGTGTTGCTCTCGACCCGTCTGGACGTTCGAATGCCTCCTGCTTCGCGCCCATGATCCAGCGCTGCGGGGCGGAGTAGAACTCGCGGCCGACCTCGGTGCCGAGCAGGGTGCGCATCGCAGCCTGCGTGTAGTAGATGATGTCGCGGGTGATCTCCGAGCGCCCCCACTGGCGGGATGCTCTGGCGTTGTTGACCAGTCGGCGGACCGTGACCCTGCCGAGTCCGTGGTTATCGCGGTGCGTGACCTGCCAGCGGCCGTTCGGTGCCTTCTCGACGTGTGTGGTCGAATCCGGCCGGTAGAGCGAAGCCGCGACGGCCCGCTGGTTCTCGTCATGGGTGACCGAGGCGGCGACCTTGATGCGGCGGCCGCGAGGGTCATACACCGCGGACATCGTGTTCGGGGACTCAACGGTGATAAGCGGGTCTGGTTCACCGCTGCCGCCGCGAGACACGGCCAGGAACGCCACGCCCTGGATGAAGGAGTCGATGTGAGCGCCGGGGTACTCGCGGTAGAGCTCGTTGGCGTTCCAAATATCGTTGATGCCCAAGCTGTCGGTGTCGATGTTCGGTGCGGTGAACCCTGTGATGTCGAGGCGCTCCTCGAGAGCGTCGACGACGGTGGCCGGCCAGCCGAGAACCGTGCCGATGTTGCCAAGGCCCGGCGGTGTTGAGATGCCAAGGTCCTGAACCGTGCGATGTGCCTCGTAGTACTGGGTGCGTCGCCAGTTGTGCTCACGGTGCGCGTCGATACGGCGAGTAACCTCAGAGAAGTCTTGGAGCTCGTCATGCTGCAGCACGCCCGGAGAGATCAGCTCAGCCATACGCCACCACCCGTCCACCAGATCGTTTGCCTTCAAGTTGTCGTTTGCCACGCACCAGCAGCGCTTCGACCGCCAGCGTCATCGAGATCACCGGGGTGATGTCCTCGTGCTTCTCAATCCGTGACCACGTCCACAGACTGTCCTTACCGCCGCGGGAGGTGACGTTGGCGAACGCATCGAGCACCTCGACCTGCCCGGAGTGGACGATCTGCTTCTCCAACAGGTCGTCATAAAACCGCGCCGCTGCTTGGGCGTAGCGCTTCCACGTCACCAGCCGAGTGCGGACATTCGATCTGCGCAACTGCGGGAGCAGATCCTCGATCACCGACCCAGCTAGGCCGGCGACAGCGACCGGATCCCAATCCCGGCGAAGCTCTCCCAGCCGGTGCGGCATGACCGGCCGTACCCGCCCCGCCGGATCGTCGCGGCTGTCGATGTGCTGCTTGGTACCGGGATGCGGCTCGGGGAGCTGCTGGCACTGACATGGGACGACGTTGATCTTGATGCGGTGCCGGCAGTCATCGAAGTCTCCGGCACACTCACACGCGATGCAGACACCCGTGAGCTGTTCCGGCAGGGACTGCCGAAGACGGATCGGTCCGAACGTGAGCTGTTCCTGCCGGCGTTCACGACCGCCTCGCTGCGGAAGTGGCGCGAGGAAGCCAGCCCGCACACCCAGATCGTGTTCCCGGGGGCGACGGGCAAGTGGCGGGATGGTTCGTCGTTTCGGAAGCATCTGAACGAGGTCGCTGCGCTGGCGGGGCTTGGGCGGGTGAATCCGCACAAGCTGCGTCGTACGGTGGCGACGGCTGTGTATCGGGCGGAGTCGTTGAAGCATGCTGGTGCGCAGCTGGGGCATTCTGAGCTCGGCGTGACGAGCAAGCATCATGTGGCTCGGTCGAACCGGGGGCCGGTTGAGGTTGTTGGGATCCTCGATGAGCTCGTGACAGCGGAGCTGTAACCGTGTCATAAGCGTGTCATTTGCGTGTGCGGAGCCAGGGCGTATCTCTGTGGTTGCCGCGCTCATCAGCGGGTTTGGTGCCCCCAGTCGGACTTGAACCGACGACCAAAGAATTATGAGTTCTCTGCTCTAACCAGCTGAGCTATGGGGGCCAGCATCTGCTGCGGTTCTCATCCGCGCGCTGAAGCCAGCAACAGATTAGCAGAGAAGAACCCTCGCCCTGGCAGCAGAAGCCCCGTCGCCAGCGGGGGGAGGAGAGTTCCGCCACCTGCCCGAATGTCTTTTGACCAGGGACGGCGATCGTCTATGCTGGTGCCATCCTCCTGTTCGGATCGTAGGGGAAGACGTATCCGAAAGCTCAGGAGGCAGAAATGGATATGACTCAGGGCGTACTCTTCGTCCACTCAGCACCTCGTGCGCTGTGCCCTCACATCGAATGGGCCGCGGGCGGGGCAATCGGCGCGCAGGCGGCCTTCGACTGGTCGCCGCAGCCGGCCGCACCCGGCACGTTCCGTGCCGAGATCTGCTGGCGTGCCCCGGCAGGCTCCGGTGCGCGCATCGCCTCAGCGCTGCGCGGCTGGGAGGGCGTGCGCTACGAGGTGACCGAGGAGCCCTCACCCGGTGCCGACGGCGGTCGCTGGAGCCACACACCGCGCCTGGGCATCTACCATGCCGTGACCGACGTGCACGGCAACATCATGGTCTCCGAAGACATCATCCGCTCTGTCATGGAGCGCGCAGCCGGCAATCCCGAGAAGCTTGAATCGCTCATGCAGCGCGCCCTGGGTGAAGCTTGGGACAACGAGCTCGAAGCCTTCCGCTACGCCGGCGACGGCGCTCCGGTGCGCTGGCTGACCACCGCAGTCTGACTCACTGACAAGCGCTGGCATCGCAGCAGCTGTTGCGGGGCACACCTGGCCTTTCGGTGTCTTCCTCCTGCCCGCAGGCTGCCTCTGCGATGCCGGCGCTCTATAGCTCACGCGTCCGTGTCGCGCCGACGCACAGACGAATCAGGGCCTGCAGTCGTGGATGACTGCAGGCCCTGAATCATGCGCAACCGGAGACCGGTCGTAATGCTGTCAGACGGTCTTGATGACGCACACGGCGTTGTGACCGCCGAAGCCGAACGAGTTCGTCAGCGCAGCGAAGTCACCGCTGGGCAGATCCGCCGGAGTGTCGCGGACGACATTGAGCTTGATCTCTGGATCGAGATTCTCGATGTTGATCGTCGGCGGGGCGACACGATGGTGCGTCGCCAGCACAGCGAGGATCGCCTCAACGGCACCAGCGCCACCGAGCAGGTGCCCGGTCATGGACTTCGTGGCAGAGACGAGCGCCTCGGAGACGTTCTCACCCAGCAGCGCGTTGACCGCCAGCGATTCGGGCACGTCACCGACCGGTGTCGAGGTGGCGTGGGCGTTGATGTGCTTGATGTCAGCAACGTCGATGCCGGCATTGTCGACGGCATGCTGCATCGCGTGCAGCGCGTACTTGCCCTCGGGCTCGTTCGCGGTGATGTGGTGCGAGTCGTTCGACACGCCCCAGCCGGCGATCTCAGCGTAGATCTTGGCGCCGCGGGCTTTGGCGCTCTCTTCGCTTTCGAGCACCAGCGCACCAGCTCCCTCGCCCATGACGAACCCGTCGCGGTCCACGTCATAGGGACGCGATGCGGTCTCCGGGGAGTCGTTGCGGCGCGACAGCGCCTGCATGGACGAGAACGCCGACAGGGTGATCGGGTGCACGGCGGACTCCGAACCGCCGGCGATGACGACATCGGCCTTGCCGGAGCGGATGACGTCGACGGCCTGACCGAGGCTCTCGGTCGAGGACGCGCACGCGGAGACGACGGTCTGCACGCCGGCGCGGGCCTTGAGATCCATGCCGATCGCGGCTGCCGGAGCGTTCGGCATGAGCATCGGGACCGTCAGCGGCATGACGCGGCGGGAGCCCTCTTCGCGCAGGGTGTCCCAGGCGTTGAGCAGGGTCCAGACGCCGCCGATGCCGGTGGCCCAGGAGACAGCGAGGCGTTCGGGGTCGACCTCGGGGGTCTGTGCGTCCTCCCACGCCTCGCGGGCGGCGATGAGGGCGAACTGGCTGGAGGGGTCGAGGCGCTTGGCCTGCACGCGCTTGAGGCGCTCCTCGACGACGCTGCGGTCGACAGTGGCAGCGAAGCTGACGGGAATGCCATAGTCCTCAGACCAGGTGTTGTCGAGAGTATGGGCGCCCGAGGTTCCCTTGAGCGCTGCCTGCCAGGTGGCGTCGGCAGACGTGCCGATGGGTGTCACGGCACCGATGCCGGTGACGACAACTGTGGAAGTCATGTGATCAACCTCGTCGAATCGGTTGGGATCCATCACGGGGCGGAGGGGCTGCTGAGGCCGGCCGCCCCGTGATCGGAATTCTTAGGCCTGCTGTGCTTTGCCGATGTAGTCGACAGCGTCCTGCACGGTGACGAGATCCTTGACGTCGTCATCCGGAATCTTCACGCCGAACTTCTTCTCAGCGTTGACGACGATCGTCATCATCGAGATCGAGTCGATGTCGAGGTCGTCGGTGAAGGACTTGCCCGGCTCGACAGCTTCGGTGGCCAGACCGGTCTCTTCGTTCACGATTTCAGCGAGTCCCGAGAGGACATCAGCTTCGCTATGTGCCATTTCTTCCTTCTTTCTCAATGCTTCCCGGCCAGGTTCACCGGCCGGCTGGTGGAACGTGATTCGACGAGTTGTCCCGTCAGAATCCTACGTCATGCGGATCGCGCAGATGCAAGAAGCCAGCCGCCCGGGCAGGTCGTGTCCGGGCGGCGGCGCCCCTGCAGCGCGGGTCATGGGAGGCGCACAACCTGCGCGCCGTAGACGAGTCCGGCGCCGAATCCGATCTGCAGCGACAGCCCCCCGGAGAGCTCCGGATGCTCGCGCAACAGCCGTTCGGTCGCCAGCGGAATCGACGCCGAGGAGGTGTTGCCGTTGTCGGCGATATCGCGTCCGATGATGACCGACTCCGGCAGCTTCAGCTGCTTGGCCAGCTCATCGATGATGCGCATATTCGCCTGGTGGGGGACGAAGGCGGCGAGGTCGTCCGGTCCGACGCCGGCGGCGTCGAGGGCCTGCTGGGCGACCTCGGCCATCTCCCACACTGCCCAGCGGAACACGCTCGGGCCGTCCTGACGCAGGGTCGGCCAGGTGCCGCCGGCGGGGTTCTGCTTGAGATCGAGCAGCGAGTTGGTCATCCGGATGGTCTCCCAGTTCTCACCCTTGGAGCCCCACACGCTCGCGCCGATGCCCGGCTCATCGGAGGCGGACACGACGACCGCGCCCGCGCCGTCGGCGAGGATGAACGAGATCGAGCGGTCGGTCGGATCGATCCAGTCCGAAAGCTTCTCCGCGCCGATGACGAGGACATTGTCCATGACACCCGAGCGCACGAGGCCATCCGCCTGTGCGATGGCGTAGCAGTAGCCGGCGCAGGCAGCGGAGATGTCCCAGGCCGGGATCGGGCCGGTCCCGAGGCGGTCGGTGAGCTGGGCTGCCGCCGAGGGCGTCGGATACGGGAAGGTGACGGTGGCGATGATGATGCCGCCGATGTCGGAGGGCTTGAGCCCGGCATTGGCGATCGCCTCGAGCGCAGCCTCCTCGCTCATCTCGGCGACGCCGACGTCCTCACTGGCGTACCGGCGGGTGATGATGCCGGTGCGCTGGCGGATCCACTCATCGGAGGAGTCGATAGGCTCGACGATGTCGTCATTGCGGACGGTGATCTCGCCGCGGTAGCCGCCGATCCCGGTGATCGTCGAGAACCGGCCGGCCGGTGTGGTCTGCAGTGTCGGTGCTGTCATGGGAACCTCTTCTCTGTCGGCGACAGAATGCCGCTTCAGGATTCTGCAGGGGACTGGCCGGCGTGGGCCGTGACGAAGGCACGTGCCTCGTTGAGGTCGGCCGCCGACTTCAGTGCGAAGGTCTCGACTCCGCGCATTGCCCGCTTGGCCAGGCCCGTGAGCGTACCGCCGGGAACGAGTTCGAGCAGGCCGGTGACACCCATGTCGAGCAGCTGCTGCTGGCACAGGTCCCAGCGCACCGGATTCGTCACCTGGTTGACGAGCAGATCGAGGTACGCGCCGCCGGAGCTCACCGGCTCACCGGTGGCGTTCGTCAGGATCGTCACCTGCGGGTCTGCGGCGGTCAGCTGTGCGGAGAGCTCGCGCAGCAGCTGCTGCGCAGGAGCCATGTACGAGGTGTGGAATGCACCGGCGACCTTGAGCGGGATGACACGGGCGCGCTCGGGCGGATTGGTGACGAGGACGTCGATGTTCTCCAGCGCGCCAGCCGCCACCGTCTGGCTGGCGCCGTTGACATTGGCCGGAGCGAGACCGGCGGACTCGATTGCGGTGAGCACCTCATCCGGATCGCCCCCGACGACGGCGGCCATGCCGGTCGGCACCGCGGCCGAGGCCTCAGCCATGCCGGTGGCGCGGGTCATGACGAACTGCATGGCAGCAGCATCGTCGAGGATCCCGGCGATGTTCGCAGCACCGATCTCGCCCACCGAATGGCCGGCGACCGCATCGGGTGAGGCGTCGAGGTCGGAGAAGAGCTCACGGTAGGCGGCGATCGCCGAGGCGACGAGCAGCGGCTGGGCGATATCGGTGCTCTTGATCGTTTCATCATCGGACTCGGTACCGTGGGTGCGCAGATCGAGGTCTGCGGCGGCGGAGAGCCCATCGAGAGTTGCGGAGAACGTGGGGAGTTCGAGCCAGGAGGAGAGGAATCCGGACTTTTGGGCACCCTGGCCCGGGCAGGCGATCACTAGCACTAGGTCGTTTCCAATCAGTCGAGGTCGTGTTTCAACTTACGTCACTGTGGTGGTTCGTCACGTGCTTTTGTGCAGCGTCGACAATTGCCCGACTTCTGACAGTTGGCCGTACACCAACGCGATTCGGATGACGAAACTCGAGCGCGCCTCGGTCGGATCGATGCCGATGAGGTCGGTGATCTTGCGCAGCCGGTAGCGCACCGTGTTCGGGTGCACGTGCAGCGAGCGGGCGGTGTTCTCCAGCGATCCGCCGAACTCGACATAGGCTGCGACGGTGTCGAGCAGCTGTCCGCTGCCGGCGCTCAGCGGCTCGAAATAGCGGGTGATGAGCTCGCGAACAGCGCTGGCATCACCGGCGATCGCGCGTTCGGGCAGCAGATCGCGGGCATGCACCGGCCGGCTGACGATCGGCCGGGCGGACGCGGTGCGCATCGCCCAGCTGGCGGCCGCTGCCGAGGTGGCGGCTTCGGCCAGCGAGCTGACCTCCGGTCCGATGACGACCTCGGAGGGACCGAAGAAGTTCGACAGGGCATTGGCGGCCTGGTCGATGTCCTCGACGCCGCCGATGACGATGAGCAGCCGGTCGTCGTGCACCCCGACGAGCGCATCCTCCGCCCACTTCTGCGCGGCGGTGCGGATCTCGTCGATGCTCTTGTGGGCGGTGCGCTGCGGGGCCCGGCCGACGAGCACATAGACGGAGCCTTCGGTGCGCCAGCCGAAGGCGGCGGTGCGGCTGGCGAGTTCGTCGACGGAGTCCCCGCGCACGAGTGCGTCGACGACCATCGCCTCGAGCCGGGCGTCCCAAGATCCGCGCGCCTCGGCGGCACGAGCGTAGATATCGGCAGCGGCGAAGGCGATCTCCCGGGAGTACACGAGCACCGCCTCGCGCAGCTGGCCCTGCTCATTGGGGCGGGCGAGATCTGCGACGCGCTCTTCGACGACTTCGACGACGACGCGCAGCAGCTGCAGCGTCTGCTGCAGGGACACGGAGCGGACGAGCTCGCGCGGAGCGGACTGGAAGATGTCCTGCACGACCCGCAGCTGCGCATCCGGGTCGCGGTACCAGTCGATGAAGGAGGCGATGCCGGAGTTCGCGAGCACCACGACCCAGCCGCGGTCGGCCGCGCTCATCTTGCGGTACCACGGGAGGCGGGCCTCCAGCCGCTGCAGGGTCAGCTTGTGCAGCAGCGCCTGACCGGCCTTGAGCCGCCGGGTCGTCTCGGCGCGGGCGCGCACATGGGCGGCCGCATCATCGGAGCGAACGGACATGGAGACCACTCTACCCGAACGGGCACAATGAGATTGTGCATTCACAACAAAAGCGGGAGGGGTGTGTCCCTCCCGCTTCTGCTGCGGATGCTCAGCGCGGCTGAGCTCTGCCCGCGTGCGCTCTGCTCACCTGAGACTCACACTCAGGCGCCGGCACCCTCCGTCGAACCGGTGGCACCGGCCCGCGGATCGTCGAGCTGGTACTTCTTCGCCGCCTCGGCGGCCAGCTTCGGATCGACGATGCCGAGATCACCGAGGCTGATGAGCGACTGCACGACCACCGACGGGGCGTCGATGAGGAAGTGGCGGCGGGCCGCCGGACGCGTATCGGAGATCGCGTAGCCGTCAGCACCGAGCGAGGTGAAATGGCCCGGCACATACTGGCGGATCATGTCCGGCACGCTGCGGGTGTAGTCGCTCGTGGCGATGACCGGTCCCTCGGTGTCGGCCAGCTGCTGCGTCAGGAACGGGACCCGCGCCTCGGCGTCGGGGGCCAGCAGACGGTCGTCGTCGCAGGCCAGGCCATCGCGGCGGAGCTCCTGCCACGAGGTCACCGACCACACATCGGCCGAGACGTTCCAGTCCTTCTCCAGCAGCTCCTGGGCTTCGAGGATCCACGGCACGGCGACGCCGGAGGCGAGCAGCTGCACCTTGGGTCCGTCGAGCTGCGGGCCGTCCTTGAGCTTGTAGATGCCCTTGAGCAGACCGTCGACGTCGAGGCCCTCCGGCTCAGCCGGCTGGAGCATCGGCTCGTTGTACATCGTGATGTAGTACATGACGTTCGGATCGCGGCCGTCGTCCTCGCCGTACATCCGGTGCAGGCCGTCGCGGACGATATGAGCGATCTCGTAGGCGTAGGCCGGGTCATAGGAGATGATCGACGGGTACGTCGACGACAGCACATGCGAGTGTCCGTCGCCGTGCTGCAGACCCTCAGCCACCAGGGTGGTGCGTCCAGCGGTGGCGCCGAGGATGAATCCGCGGGCCATCTGGTCGCAGGCGGCCCAGAAGGCGTCGCCGGAGCGCTGGAAACCGAACATCGAGTAGAAGATGTAGAACGGGATCATCGGCTCGCCGTGGGCGGCATAGGAAGTGCCGACAGCGGTGAGGGCAGCGGTCGAGCCGTCCTCGTTGATGCCCATGTGCATGAGCTGACCGTCGGTGGCCTCCTTGTAGGCCAGGAACAGATCCCGGTCGACGGAGACGTAGTTCTGCCCGTGCGGGTTGTAGATCTTGGCCGTCGGGAAGAACGAGTCCATGCCGAAGGTGCGGGCCTCATCGGGGATGATCGGCACGACGCGCTTGCCGAACTCCTTATCGCGCATGAGGTCCTTGAGGATCCGCACGAAGGCCATGGTCGTGGCGATCTGCTGCTTGCCGGAGCCCTTGCGGCCGATGTCGAAGAGCTTGTCCTCCGGCAGCTTGATCTCGACCTTGCGGTCACGGCGCTCGGGGCTGAAGCCGCCGAGCTGACGGCGCCGCTCGAGCATGTACTTGATCTCCGGGGCGTCGGGGCCCGGGTGGTAGTACGGCGGCAGCTCCGGGTTCTCCTCCAGCTCCTTGTCCGAGATCGGGATGGAGAAGTGGTCGCGGGCCATCTTGAGGTCCTCCAGGCCCATCTTCTTCATCTGGTGGGTCGCGTTGCGGGCCTCGAAGTGCGGTCCGAGCGAGTAGCCCTTGATGGTCTTGACGAGGATCGCGGTCGGCTGACCGGTGTGCTCGACGGCGGCCTTGTAGGCGGCGTAGACCTTGCGGTAGTCGTGGCCGCCGCGCTTGAGCTGCCAGATCTGCTCATCGGTGTAGTCCTCGACGAGCGCCTTGGTGCGCGGATCGCGGCCGAAGAAGTTGTCGCGGACGAAGCCGCCGTCCTCACCCTTGTAGGTCTGGTAGTCGCCGTCCGGGGTGTTGTTCATGAGGTTGACGAGCGCGCCGTCGCGGTCGCGGGCGAGCAGGGCATCCCATTCGCGGCCCCAGATGACCTTGATGACGTTCCAGCCGGCGCCGCGGAAGAACGACTCAAGCTCCTGGATGATCTTGCCGTTGCCGCGCACCGGGCCGTCGAGGCGCTGCAGGTTGCAGTTGACGACGAAGGTGAGGTTGTCGAGCTCCTCGTATGCGGCGTACTGGAGCATGCCGCGGCTTTCGGGCTCGTCCATCTCGCCGTCGCCCAGGAAGGCCCACACGCGCTGCTCGGAGGTGTCCTTGATGCCGCGGTTGTGCAGGTATTTGTTGAACTGGGCCTGTGCGATCGCGTTCATCGGGCCCAGGCCCATCGACACGGTCGGGTGCTCCCAGAAGTCCGGCATCTGGTGCGGGTGCGGGTAGGACGGCAGACCGGAGGGCTCGCCGTCGATCCAGTGCGAGGCCTGCTGGCGGAAGCCGTCGAGCTCGTCGGCGCTCAGGCGGCCTTCGAGGAAGGCACGGGCGTACATACCCGGCGAGGCGTGGCCCTGGTAGAAGACGTGGTCGCCGCCGCCGGGGTGATCCTTGCCGCGGAAGAAATGGTTCTGGCCGACCTCGTAGAGGGTCGCGGCCGAGGCGTATGTGGAGATGTGTCCGCCGACCTCGATGCCGGGGCGCTGGGCGCGGTGGACCATGACAGCGGCATTCCAGCGGATCCAGCGGCGAAAGCGGCGCTCGAGCTCCTCATCGCCGGGGAACCAGGGCTCGTCCTCGGGTGCGATCGAGTTGATGTAGTCCGTTGCCGTGAGGCTGGGGACGCCGAGGCTCTGCTCGCGGGCCCGCTGGATGAGGCTGAGCATGATGTAGCGGGCGCGGGAGCGCCCACCGGCATCGACGAGAGCATCAAGGGAGTCGAGCCATTCCTGGGTTTCCTCCGGATCGATGTCCGGGACCTGGCTGGGCAGGCCGTTGAGGATGATTCCTCGCTTCTGATTGGCCACTGTGCATGTCCTCTCGTAGGGACGGACTCACCGTCTGGCGGACGGCGGGCGCGAGGCATACAGCGGTGGTGGCCGCAGCAGCATCCCGCCCTTGGGGTTCTTCGATACCAGCCTATGCCACTTTCCGCCCGGGTGAAGAATGCCGCTCATCACAGCCCAGGGTGCGATTCCGGATGCCGGAACGCGCAGCTGCCAGGGCCCGCACACCTCGGCGCAGGCGGCCGCACACCTCGGCAATCACGCTGGAACACCACGGCGTCCGGCATTGGTGAGCGGCAGACCGGCCCGGTCAGTTGCCCAGGGCAGTGAAGCGGGCAACAATATGGCTATGAGCACAACTCCTTCTGAAAGGACCCTTCCTCAGGACGCGGCTGCCGAGAGCAGCACTGCGAATGCCCTCGGCCTCACCCCTGGAAAGTACGTCCAGGAGATCGGCTACGACGACGATGTGGACTTCGATCTGCGCGATGCGATCGAGGCGGTGATCGGGGAGGAGATGGCAGACGAAGACGTCGACGATGTGTTCGATGTCATCGTCATGTGGTGGCGTTCGGACGATCCGGACCTCATCGACGGCATCGTCGACGCCCAGACCACGCTGACCGACGGCGGCATCATCTGGCTGCTGACCCCCAAGGCCAAGCGCGAAGGCCATATCGCCCCCGGTGACATCACCAATGCCGCCCCCACCGCCGGCATGCACATGACCAAGACCATCAGTGCAGCCCCGGACTGGTCGGGATTCCGGCTCGAAGCCAAGAAGAACTTCAGCTGAGTGCTCCGGCACCCGCTGTCCGCCCGCGCAGAGCAGCCGCCCTGTGCGGGCGTTTCACCATCTGCCCCATGGCGAGAACACCTGCCCCACTGTGAGTAAGGAGTGATGGAGAGTGGCGACGCTTTTCACCAAGATCATCAACGGAGAGATCCCCGGCGCCATTGTGTACGAAGACGACAGCTGCGTCGCCTTCCTCGACGCGCTGCCGCTGACCGAGGGCCATACGCTCGTCGTCCCGCGCGAGGAGATCGACCACTGGCTCGATGTGCCGGCGGAGCTGCTGAGCCACCTCATGGACGTGGCGCAGCGCATCGGCACCGCGCAGCAGCAGGTCTTCGACTGTGAGCGGATCGGTGTGCTCATCCAGGGCTACGAGGTCCCGCACACCCATGTGCACGTGTGGCCGACGAACTCGGTGGCCGATTTCGACGCCCGCCAGCGCGCCGCTGAGCTGCAGGGCCCGGAAACACTTGAGCCGGTGGCCCAGCGGATCAGAGAAGCACTCTGATTCTCACCGGGCCACCGGCCCATCTGGTCGGGATAGCGGGATTCGAACCCACGACCTCCTCGTCCCGAACGAGGCGCGCTACCAAGCTGCGCCATATCCCGTCAGCGGAGACAACTATACCCCGAGACCAGCCGACGTCAAAAACCGCCTGCCGCGGAGTCGGGAAAGAGGCCTGAATGGCGCTGTCGCAACAGGCGATCATCGACACATCCCTGCGGATCCTCTCGCAGTTCGGCATGGGCGATCTGTCGATGCGCCGCCTCGCCCGCGAGCTCGACGTCCAGCCCTCGGCGCTGTACTGGCATGTGAAGAACAAGCAGGAGCTCTTCGTGCTGCTGGCCCGCCGGATGCTCGCCGCCGCCGTCGCCGCGGCGGAGGGCAGCGGGGCCGCGGATCTCGCCTGGGCGCTGCGCAGTGTGCTGCTGCGCTACCGTGACGGCGCCGAGATCTACGCCCTCGGCCTGGCCTTCGACGGCGAAGAGCTCATCCCCGAGGCGTTCCGCACGAGCGGGGGAGAGACCCTCATGGACTTCATCGTCGGCGCGCTCATCCTCGAACAGCACCGGATGGACTTCGAACGCCCCGACCCGAGCGCCGGTGCGCGCTTCGCTGCGGGCGTGTCGCGGCTGATATCCTGACCGGCAGGAGGGGTGGCGATGACAGGACTCAACAGCCGGCGCGAACGCGGCGAACTCGAAGCTGAGGTCATGGAGATCCTCTGGGATGCCGAGGAGCAGCTGAGCGTCAACGAGGTCAGCGACCGGTTCGCCGGGCGCCGGCCGAACTACTCGACGATCATGACGACGCTCGAACGCCTCGAGCGCAAGGACATGGTTGTGCGCTCTGATCCCTCACCGCGCAAGATCCGCTTCGCCGCCGCACAGAGCCGCGATGCCTACGCCAGCGACCGGATGGTGAGCGTGCTCTCCTCATCCGGCGACCGCAGGGCCACCCTCATGGCCTTCGCCGGCCACCTGAGCGAGACCGACCTCGATGTTCTGCGCTCCTCGCTGCAGCAGGCGCAGACCCGGCACGCCCGCAAGGATGCCGCCCGCGCCGCTGCCCGGAAGCGAGACCGCAGGCGCAGCTGAGCAATGCTCACCGTCGTCATCGTCAGCGCCGCCCTCACCGCTGCGATCCTGCTGACCGCCCCGCGCCTGCTGGCACCCGGGGCCTGGGCGCTGCGCCGTCCGGCGGCCGCGCTGCGGGTGTGGATGCTCTCGCTCCTCGCCGTCATCTGTGGGCTGCTCACAACAGTGCTGAGCGGCACCCTGCTCATCGTCACCGCCGTCGCCGGCTATCTGCGTCCGGCGCATCTGCTCATCCCGGTGGCCGTCAGCGTGCTCATGAGCGCAGCCGCTGCCGTGTGGATCCGCCTCAAACACTGCCACCTCGCGCGCGTGCGCTCGGTCCATAAGGCCGTTGCCGCGCTGGAGCCGCACATCATCTCCCGCAGCCAGCGCGATGCCTTCGTGCTCGCGCGCGTCGAATCGCCGGAGGTGTTCTCCTATGCCGTCGATCGCGCCCCGGCCGAGGCGGGGGTTGGGGCCCGGCCGCTCGTCATCGTCTCGACGGGCATGCAGCAGCTGCTGAGCGCCGCCCAGCTGCAGACGATCGTCGCCCACGAGTACGCCCATGTGCGCAGCCGCCACGAACTGCTGCTGCGCATCGCCGCGCTCACGGAGGCGATGTCGCCCCGGTGGCTGGCCTATGGGCAGGCGCTGCAGCGCTCGATCACCCTGCTCGTCGAACTCGCCGCCGATGACAGCGCCGCCGCCCGTGCCGGTGCCGTGCATCTGGCTAACGCCCTGGCCGCTGTCTCCCAGCAGACCGGGGATCCGTCGCTGGACCTGCGGGCTGAGCGCCTGACCCTGGGAGAGTGGACGCTCACCCACCGGCTGCAGGTGCCGGCGGACTTCCGCGTCGCCTAAGCTGAGCCCACCAGTGGTCACAGCGCACAGAAACGGACGACAGCGCATGAAGAAGCTCAGCACTCTTCCTCCCTTCGATGAGGAGCACCGGCGCCGGATGCGCCAGCTGCTCGACGACCACGCCGCCGCCTGCTCCGGCTCCGCACTCGTCGGCTACACAGTCATCGACTCACCCATCGGCAGGCTGCTGCTGGCAGCCACCGAGCTCGGGCTCGTGCGCGTGGCCTTCGAAAGCGAAGGAATCGACGCTGTGCTGGCCGAACTGGCCGCCCAGATCACCCCGCAGGTCGTCGAAGCGCCGGAACAGCTGCAGCCGTTCGCCGCGCAGATCGACGAGTACTTCGCCGGTCAGCGCCGCGACTTCGACCTACCACTCGACTGGCGCCTGGCGACAGGCTTCCGCGGCCAGGTGCAGCGGCACCTGATGACGATCCCGTTCGGCTCCACCCAGAGCTACAGCGAGATCGCAACAGCCCTCGGCCGGCCGAACGCTGTGCGGGCAGTCGGCTCCGGGTGCGCACAGAACCCGATCCCGTTCATCGTGCCCTGCCACCGAGTGCTGCGCGCCGATGGCAGCCTGGGCGGCTACCGCGGAGGACTGGAAGCCAAGGAGCTGCTCCTGGAGCTCGAAGCCGCTGAACGCTGAGCCGGCTGCGCACAGCAGGTGTGCGAGGCCACCGGCTGCGTCATCGGCGCTGAGAGGCGAGCCCGCCTACAGGTTCCTCAGCCGCGGGCAGCGGCGCGGCCGGCGACCCGCCCGGAGAACAGGCAGCCGCCGAGGAACGTGCCCTCCAGCGAGCGGTGGCCGTGCATGCCGCCTCCGCCAAAACCGGCAGCCTCACCTGCGGCGAAGAGGCCGGAGATCGGCCGGCCAGAGGAGTCGAGGACCCGCGCGTCGAGGTCCGTGAGCAGTCCGCCGAGGGTCTTGCGGGTCAGCGTCCGCAGCCTGACGGCGATGAGCGGGCCAGCGGCTGGATCGGTCAGCCGGTGCGGGGCAGCCGTGCGCATGAGCCGATCGCCGCGGTAGCCGCGGGCATCGCGGATGGCAGCCAGCTGCGCATCCTTGCCGAAGCCGTTGGCCAGCTGCGCGTCACGGGCGGCGATGACCTCACCGATCGCTGCGGCATCGAGTGCATGGGCCGGTTCGAGCCGGGCCATCTGGTCGACGAGTTCAGGGACTGTTGCAGCTGTGAGGAAGTCCTCGCCGTGGCGCAGGAAGTCGGCCACCGGCCTGGGCGGCCCGGAGCCGAGGCGGCCGGCGAGCCTGCGGACCGAGCGCCCGGTGAGATCGGGGTTCTGCTCCGAGCCGGACAGCGCGAACTCCTTCGAGATGATCCGCTCATTCAGGATGAACCAGGAGTGCTTATGACCCCCGGAGCGCAGGTGCCCGAGGGTGCCGAGCGTGTCGAAGCCGGGGAAGTTCGGGGCCGGCAGGCGGTCACCGTCGGCATCGAGCCACAGGGAGGAGGGTCCGGGCAGGATGCGGATGCCGTGGCCGGGCCAGATCGGGTTCCAGTTCCGGATCCCCTCGACGTAGTGCCACATGCGGTCCGGGGCGTGGATGTGCGCGCCGGCAGCCTGGGCGACGGGGAACATCGACCCGTCGACGTAGGCCGGTACGCCGGTGAGCAGCGACTGCGGGGCGCGGCCCAGGCGCTGCGGCCAGGCCGCGCGCACGAGCTCGTGGTTCCCGCCGATCCCACCGGAGGCGATGATGACGGCATCGGCAGCGATCGAGAAGTCACCGACCGCCTCGGGCGTGGTGGGCCGCCCGCGCGGGGCGGGATCGGGGGCGAGCACGCGACCGGCCACTCCGGTGACGCCGGCAGGCGAGCGGGTGAGCTCGGTGACCTTGTGCCGGAAGCGGGGGATGAGCCGGCCGGTGCGCACGTGCTCCTTGGCGCTGATGAGGAACGGTTCGACGACCCCGGGCCCGGTGCCCCAGGTGATGTGGAAGCGCGGCACCGAATTGCCGTGCCCGTCGGCCCGGCCATCACCGCGCTCAGCCCAGCCGACGATGGGGAAGAGCCGATGGCTCTTGGCCGCCAGCCAGGCGCGCTTCTCACCGGCGGCGAACTCCAGGTAGGCCTCCGCCCAGCGGCGCGGCCACTCGTCGGCCTCATCGAATCCGGCAGTCGACATCCAGTCGCGGTGGGCCAGGTCGAGGGAGTCGCGGATGCCCATCCGTCGCTGCTCGGGCGAGTCGATGAGGAACAGCCCGCCGAAGGACCAATAGGCCTGCCCGCCGAGGTTGTTCTCCGACTCCTGATCGAGAAGCGTTACGGTCGACCCAGCCTCGCAGGCCTCGGTGGCGGCGACCATGCCGGCCAATCCCGAACCGATGACGACGATGTGCATGACGGCTCCCTCCCTTGCCTGGCATCAGCTTACGTGAGGCAGGTCACGCAGATGATCAGCTGCGGTGGCCCAGGCGCATCGACAGGTCCGCTGCCGCAGCCGCGCAGGCATCCCCGAGCTCGCCGATCCGGTCATCGGGCACCCGGTACAGGGGGGCAGCGACGATGATGGCTGCGACGAGTTCGCCGCGGTGATCGCGGACCCCGGCGGCGATGCCGACGACGTCTGGAGAGGTCGCGGCATGGTTGACGGCGTATCCGCGCATGCGCACCTCCTCCAGGCGTGCGGTGAGTCCTGGTTCTGGGTGCTGGCCGGTGGCCCCCGCCTCGGCGGCGAAGACCTGCACCGAGGCGGAGTCGAGGTTGGTGTAGCGGGTGCCCAGCGGCACAGTGTGCTTGATGATCTGGGTGCTGGCCACCTGCTCGACGACGACCGCCTCAGCAGCACTCCACACCGTCAGTGCGGCAGTCTCCCCGGTCGACACGCTGAGCTCGGTGAGCACGGGGAGTGCGAACCGGCGGATATCAAGGGTCGCGAGCATCGGCCCGGCGATGGCAAGCAGGCCGAGGCCGAGCCGGTACTTCTTCGAATGCGGATCCTGCTCGACGACCTCTTCGGCTTCAAGGGCGGAGAGAATGCGTGAGACAGAGGACTTGTGCAGGTCGAGGCGGGCTGCCAGCTCCGTGACACCGAGCAGCGGCTCGTCGACGGAGAAGCAGCGCAGCACTGCCAGGATGTTCGCGGTCACGGACCTGCCACGCCCGGCTGCCGGATCGGACTCTCGCATCGTCTTCCTCCTTGTCAACAGCCTAGCGGGCGCGGCAGGTCACCACTGGTCACAGAATGTTGTGCTCAGGTCCGAACGGGAACCCGGTGATGTTGCGGGCACCGTTCTCTTCGACGACGAGGATGTCGTGCTCCCGGTACCCGCCGTCAGTTGAGGGAGAGGATGTCACCGTGTTCCAGCTTGCGGGTTGTGGCCCAGTTGTGCGCCCCGTCGGTATTGATGCCGGACTGGAACCATACCCACGTGTCGCGGATCTCGGAGTCGGGGAAGGTGCGGGCGATCTCGTGGACCATCGCCGCGGTGCCGATGAGGGCGACCTCGTATTCGCTGATGCCCTCCCGGATCGCCTCGCGCACCGCGTACCCGCCGATGTCGGCGATGCGCGCGCCGTGCGTGATGACCTCGATCTCCTCAGCTGACTTCACCATCCGCTGCCGCATCGCCGCAGCACTGATGTCGACGAGCTCGGCATCGGGCAGCGCCGCTGCAAGCTTCGCATGCTGGTCGAGGGTGAGGAAGTCGTATTCGACGCTGATCCGGCGGGTGTGGATGCCGCGGGTGCGCAGCGCTTCGGTGATGCCGAAGAAGTAGTTGTCGCGTCGCCAGTCGGTGTAGACGATGTTCTCTCCGTGGCTGCGCCGCCACGGCATCCCGGCGTCGATGTTCGCACTCACCGACACCGAATCCTCCGGCGTCACCACGAGCGCATAGGAGCGGCCGAAGGAGGTGAAGAGGAAGTCGGAGTAGTACTTGATCCCGTGATACGAGGTCAGCACCACAGCGTCGCAGTCCTGCGCGGCCATGATCTGGCGCAGCCCGCCGAGCCGTCGCTCGAACTCAGCAGGGGAAAAGGTCAGCGGCACCTTCTGGCCGTTGTGCATGATCTTCAGCCGTTCGGCTGCCATGGCCTCCGCCGCCGAGGCGGGGGTCGCCTGCGGCGGATCGGCTGGGTTGGGTGCCCCGGCCGTGGTGGGAGGAGCGGCCGTGTGGGGTGCGGTGAAGGACATGTGAGTCTCCTTTCGGGCAGGATCGGGTTGGGTGTCAAGCAGTGGTGGTGCTGTGGTGGTCAGTCGTGTTCGAGCGGTTTGCGGAAGGTCTCCTTCGCCAGGGCCACGGCGATGAGGGAGACGAGCGCTGCGGTGACGAGGTACCAGGCCGGTGCGAGATCCGAGCCGCTGGCGGCGATGAGGAAGGTCGCCATGAATGGGGCTGTGCCGCCGAAGAGCGCGTTAGACAGGTTGAAGCACACCGCGAAGCCGGAGTAGCGCACGCGGGGCGGGAACTGCTCGGCAAGGAAGCTCGGCAGAGTGCCATCGTTGAGGGTCAGCAGCGCACCGAGTGCCACCTGGACGCATATGATGAGGACGAAGATTCCGGTGTCGAGCACCATGAACAGCGGCACCGTCAGCAGCATGAACAGCACCGAGGCGGAGATGAGGACCTTCTTGCGGCCGAGCCGGTCGGACAGCAGCCCGGTGAGCAGGATGAAGCCGATGTAGGTCAGCAGTGCCACAGTCGTCGAGAGGTTCGACAGGGTCGGGCTGAACTTGACAACCTCGGTGAGGTAGGTCGGCATGTAGCTCAGCAGCAGGTAGAAGCCCACGGCGTTGAGCAGCACGGCTCCGGAGGCGAGGATGAGCACCTTCCAGTGATTCTTGAACAGGTCTCCGGCTGGTGCCTTGATCGCCTCGTCCTCAGCGGCCATCTCCTTGAACACCGGGGTGTCTTCAAGCTTCGTGCGGATGTAGCGGCCGATGAGGCCCATCGGAGCGGCGAGCAGGAACGGGATCCGCCAGCCCCAGTCGGAGAGTTGATCGGGGGAGAGCACGCCGTAGAGGAGTGCGGCGATGAGTGAGCCCATGAGCAGTCCGGTCGCCGTCGAGGCCGGCACGATTGCGGCGTAGATCCCGCGGCGGTGGGGTGGGGCGTATTCGACGAGGAAGGCCGAGGCTCCGGCATACTCACCGGAGGCGGAGAAGCCCTGGACGATGCGCATGACGAGCAGCAGGAGTGGCGCCCAGAACCCGATGGTCGCATATCCGGGGACGAGGGCGATGCAGAAGGTTGCCAGCGACATGAGCAGGATCGACCAGCTCAATGCCACGCGCCGGCCGACCCGATCGCCGAGGTGACCCCAGAAGAACCCGCCGATCGGGCGGATGAGGAAGCTGATGGCGAAGAGTGCGAACGTCGAGAGCAGTGCCACCTGGCGGTCGCTTTCGGGGAAGACACCACCGCGATGGTGGTGGCGAGGTAGCCGTAGACGGCGTAGTCGAACCATTCGACGAAGTTGCCGATGAAGCTGGCGGCGATGACCCGCCGCCGGGTGGCGCGATCGACGCCGTCGGGGTAGGTGCGTCCTTGGCCGCTGAGCGTAGGCCCGTAGGCGCCCGAGGTGCTGCGCACCGGGTGCGGTCGCGTCCCTTCGGGCGCGGTGTCAGGGCTGGGGGGGCTTTCGGTTCCAAGACCATGGCTTCCTCCTTTGGAAGCAGAGAACTCATGAGTTGCATAAAATGCAACGGTGTTGCATCAACAGCACGTGTGGCGCAGGTCACGGTCAAGGATCGACGGCGGGGAGTTCCCGCTTGGCGTGGTCAGCGGTGATTGTCCTGGTGAGCGACACGACAACGGTCCGGCCTCGTCTCGGATGCCGGACCGTCTGTTGCGAGGGTGATTGAGGGGAGTGGGTCAGGAGAAGCGGCGGCCCTCATCGCGGCGGTGCGCCCAGACGGCGGCGATGATGAGCGGGACGAGCCAGCCGAGCCACACGACGACATTGAGCATGTCGACCGAGCCCTCGCCGATGAGCGCGGTAACGGCATCTCGGCCAGGGCGGGCCGGGGTGAACTCGGAGATCGCGTTGAGCCAGCCGGGCATCGCCTGCACTGGCAGGATGAGCCCGCCGACTGCGGCGAAGGGCAGGAAGGCGATCTGAGTGATCGCCACCGCGGCCTTCGGCGTGGCGAGGTAGCCGATGAGCAGACCGCCGAACAGGAACGGCAGCGCTGCCAGAATCCACGCCGGGATGAGCGCGGCCAGACGCCACCAACCCAGCTCACCGGCGACGAAGGGCTCGAGCACCGGGGTGGCGGCCATCGCGACGATGAACAGCGGCACGACGGCGATGAGCACGACGATAACCGCCACCGCCACGCGGGCGGAGAAGAACGGGCCCGGGCCGGCTGGCAGGGTGCGCAGGTAGTTCGACCATTCGGCCTTGCGCTCCTCGGCGATGCCGATCCCGTAGTTGAACAGGAAGGTGCTCACCACGCCCATGAGCCCGAGCTGGGCGACCCCGGCCAAGGCGACGGCTGCCTGCTGGTCGGCAGGCGTTCCGTCCATAAACGGCAGGAAGAAGATCGCGAAGACCATGACGGGGAAGACGGCGGCGGAGATGACGACGATTGGCACGCGCAGGGTGTCGCGGGTGCGGTAGATGAGATGCGGGAGGTAAAGAGCCGGGGCGGCGGTGGTGGGCATGGCTGCTCCTGTCGGTGCTGTCGGTCAGTGACCTGCTGTGTGGACGGCGACGGCCTCTTCGAGGCTGGCCCCGCGCACTTCGAGATCGGTGAATGGCAGGCCCTCGGCGATGAGGGCGCGGATGAAGGCGTCGGAATCGCTGCAGGTGATGACCTGCCGGGCGCCCTCACCGGGTTGGATTCCGGTGACACCGGGCAGTGCGGCGATAATCGACTCGGGGGTGTCGGGCAGCGTGACGGTGACGTGGCGCAGGTCCACAGCGGTGCGCACGCGTTCGAGCTGGTCGTCGACGATGATCTGCCCGTCGGCGAGCATGACGACCCGGTCTGCGAGGCGCTCGATCTCATCGAAGTGGTGGCTGGTGACAAGCAGGGTGCCACCGGCTGCGCTGAACGCCTGGATGCGCTGCCACACCTGCTGGCGGGATTCGACGTCGAGACCGGTCGAGGGCTCATCGAGGACGAGCATGTCGGGATTGCCGACGAGCGCGACAGCGAGCATGACGCGGCGCTTCTGCCCGCCGGAGAGCCCGCCGCACTGCTTGCCGGCCAGTGCGGTGAGGTCGAGATCGTCGAGCAGCTCACTCGCCGGTAGCGGGTTCGGGTAGTGCGCGGCGACGAAATCGAGGACCTCGCGGACCTTGAGCACCTCCGGCAGGGAGGTCGCCTGCGGGGTCACGCCCATCGTGCGCCGCGCCTCGGGTGTGCGTGGGTTGGCTCCGAAGATCGCCACGCTGCCGGCGTCAGGGGTCCGCTCACCGGTGATGAGGGAGAGCAGTGTGGACTTGCCTGCGCCGTTGGGCCCGAGGATCCCGACGGCCTCGCCGGGGGTGATGCGCAGGTTCATGCGCGAGAGCACGGTGGTGGTGCCGAAGGACTTGGCGACGTTGTCGACGGTTACAGCGGCCGGTCCCGAGGCGGTGGGCGCGTTTGTGCGCTGCAGTTGGCTGAGGGTGGGGGTCGGTGACATCAGGGGTTTCCTTCCAGGATGGTGCGCAGATTGGTCAGGTAGGTCTCATAGGCCGCACGGCCGGTGGCGGTGAGGGAGAGGTAGGTGGCCGGTGTGCGGCCTTCGATGGTCTTGGTCTGGGTGAGGTAGCCGGCTTCTTCGAGCTTGCGCAGGTGGGTGGAGAGATTCCCGGCGGTCATCGACAGGTCCTTGCGCAGGCGGGTGAAGAGCACCTCGTCACCGGCCGGCAGCCCGGCCAGGGCGGCCATGATGCGCAGGCGCGAATCAGCGTGGATGACCGGATCCAGTGCCGTCATGACCGGCCTGCTTCCCGCCAGGTGCGCCCCAGGGCGATGATACTGACGACGAGTCCAGCCAGGGATGCAGCGACGAAGACGAGCGTGAAGAGCTCCGGGCCGACCAGCAGGCTGATGATGAGGGCCACGATCGCCCCGATGCCGAATCCGAACATCGTCCGGTCGGAGAAGATGACGCCGCCCATGACGATCATGATGCCGACGCCGAATACGGCGACCGCGTTGGCCAGCCAGCCGATGACCTGCGGGTTCTGCAGATAGGTGCCCAGCTGCATGCTCACGACGATCATGACGGTGACGACGAGCGCCCAGGTGACGCCGTAGAGCGTGCCCTGCCGGGCGGCAGGGCCGCGGCGGCCTGAGGCTGCGCGCACATTGATGATGCTCGTGGCGATGAGGGCAGTCGTCATGCTGGTGGCGAAGATGATGCCGGCGATGGCTGCGGGCATGAGCCCGAAGACGTAGGCGGCGGCCATGGCGCTGTATCCGACGAGCCAGGCAACCGACCACAGCAGCGACGTGATGATCCCGGCCCGCTGCTCACGCCGGCTGATCGTGCGCTGCCCGGAGGTGGCGATCTCCAGTGCGCGACGCGGGTTGAGAGCTGGTGCGCCCTCGGCGTTGTGCGGGTTGGGGTTCTGCTGCGGCATCTGACTCATGCAAATCAGTTTGTAATACAAACTGCTTTGTGTCAACTCTCTGGATCGCCGCAGTAGGCACGCGGAGGAAAACCGCATGGTGGCGCTCAGCTGAGCAGGGGAGAATGGTGAACATGAACGAGACATACGCCCCGCACCAGACCAGCCACCAGTCCACCGACCGCACCTGGGCGATCCTGTGCCACCTCTCGCTCATCATCTCCGCGGTGCTGAGCCTCGGAATGCTGGCCTTCGTCGGCCCGCTCATCTTCTGGTTCATCTACAAGGACAAGAGCGACCTCGTCCGCAATGCGGCAGCCGGCTCCTTCAACTTCGCCGTCACCCTGGCGCTGGCGTCGATGGTCGCCTCGATCCTCGCCTTCACCGTCATCCTGCTGCCGGCAGCCTGGATCATCTGGGCAGTCATCTACATCGTCAGCATCGTCATCCCGATCATCGCGGCGATGGCCGCCTCCCGCTACCAGAAGTACCGCTACCCGCTGACCCTTCCGCTGCTGCGCTGACAGACGCACGGCACACAACCAGGGACTGGAGCTGATCACAGCTTCAGCCCCCGATTGGGCTACGGCAGGTCTCTCATCTCGCGGCGACGCGGGTGATGTGGTCGGCTGCCACTGCAGCACCGGGTCGGAGGCCGCGCAGCCGCCGCCCATGGGAGGCGGCATTCTCACGCACAGCGCTGTCCGTCAGCAGTGACGTGATCGCAGTCGCCAGCCTGCGCGGACGCGCCGAAGGCCGCATGCGCATTCCCAACCTGCGAGCGCGCAGCACATCACCGATTCCGGCTTCATCAGAGACCGGGTTGACCGGCAGCACGAGAACCGGGATGCCGTGGGCGAGCGCCTTGAGGGTCGTCGAATGACCGCCATGCCCGATGAGCAGATCCATCTGCGGCATCAGCGCGGCGTGATCGAGCCAGCCGTGCACCTCGACATTGCCCGCGCCCTTGAGTGCATCGGTGAATGCTGCATTGCCGGTGGTGACGACTGCATCGACCGGCAGGTGGGAGAGCGCTTCAATGACGCGCCGGTAGATCGGCTGCATGCCGGGCCAGTCCGTCGTCGACAGTGAGACGAGGACGCGGGGTCGGCGCCCAGATGCGCGTGGGCTCGGAGGGGACGCCTGTTCGGTCGATCCAGTCCACGTGCAGTGGCTCAGCACTGGATCGCGGCTGCCGGGGTCGAGTTCGGCATCGGTGAGCATGAGCCGTGCCGCAGCCTGATCCCAATACCTGCTCAGGCTCACACCGAACAGGTCGAGGCTCGTGGCGGCGAATGGGTGATACAGCCGAGACCAATACTTGCCGAAGGTGTGGGCGAGCACGACCTCCGGGATGCTGGAGGCGAGGGCGGCGCGCAGCGGAGTGAGCAGCAGGCAGTCGACGGCGATGACGTCCGGCTGGCTGGAGGCGATGATCGCTGCAGCGTCGTTGCGTGCATTCGGGCTGGCGGTGATTCTGGCGATCGATGCGATGCGTGTGATGCCCATTCCCGAGACGGGGCCGGCTGCGATCCCTGCCGGGAAGTGCGGCTGGACGTATGCGGACTGGCCAGCGGCCAGGCCAGCGACTTCGATATCCCAGCCTCTGTCTGCCAGCTCCTGGGCCACGGCAAGGATCGGCGGGACATTGCCCCCGAGGTCGGCGGTGAAGAAGAGTGCCTTCACTGCCACATCCTTTCGGCATCGGGTTCGGCGGGCGGAACTGGAGCGCATGCACTTGTGCTTCCTCGACTCACGTTACTGCAGCTGTGCCGGCCACCGCGGCCGAGCGAGGTCTCCACCGATGAGCAGGCCCCGACTGCACGACCGTCGAGACACCGCACACACGTGCACACGGATGAAACCCGCCCGGCCCGAAACCCGGAAGGGCGACGCGCACGATCGCCGCTGAAGCAGAAAGAAGTCTCGGGACATCGAGTGAACGATGTCCCGAGACTTCACAAATGTGGGCCCAGAGGGACTCGAACCCCCGACCCTCTCGGTGTAAACGAGATGCTCTAGCCAACTGAGCTATAGGCCCCCAGCCGGAGTCGCCTCCGACCGGACAACAGTATGCCATACGAGCAGGCCGGGAGGCGCCCAGCGGCATGGCACGGCTGTCGCACTCAGCGGTCGCGCAGTTCGCGCTTGAGGATCTTGCCCGAGGTGTTCTTCGGCAGCTCCTGAACGAAGTGCACGGCCTTGGGCACCTTGAACGGAGCCAGGCGCTCCTTGACGTGGTCGATGACCGCATCCTCGGTGATCTCGCCCTTCGGCACGACGAACGCGGTGATCGCCTCGATCCACTTGTCATCGGGCATGCCGACGACGGCCACCTCGGCAACGGCATCGAGCTCGAAGATCGCATCCTCGACCTGCCGGGAGGCCACCAGCACACCGCCGGTGTTGATGACGTCCTTGACGCGGTCGACGACCTCGATGAAGCCCTCCTCATCGGCGATGACGAGGTCACCGGAATGGAACCAGCCATCCCGCAGCGCCTCCTCGGTCGCCTCGGGCTTGTTCCAGTACTCGCGCATGAGCTGCGGCGACCGGTAGACGATCTCACCCTGCTCACCGGGGCCGACCTCCTGACCCATCGGATCGACGACCCGGGCATCGACGAAGAGGACTGGGCGCCCGGCCGAACCCGGGTGGTCGTCATGCTCCTCCGGCCGCAGCACGGAGCACAGCGGGCCGAGCTCGGACTGACCGAAGCAGTTGTAGAACCCGAGCTCCGGCAGGTGCTCCCGCAGCTTCGTCAGCACCGGTCCGGGCATGATGGAAGCGCCGTAGTAGGCGCGCTTGAGACTGGAGAGATCGCGCTCGAAGAACGCCGGCGTGTTCGCCAGCGCCACCCACACCGTCGGAGCGGCGAAGAACGAGGTGATCTTCTCCTGCTCGAAGATCTCGATGAGCTCAGCAGGCACCGGTGCTGGCACGATGATGTTGTGCGAGCCCTTGAGCAGGCTCGGAATGAGAAACACGTGCATCTGCGCGGAGTGATACATCGGCAGGGCATGGACCTGCCGGTCGGCAGCGGAGAAGTCGAGCACATCGAGGCAGCTGAGGTACTCGTGCATGAGCGAGCGATGCGTCATGACCGCACCCTTCGGTGCCGAAGTGGTGCCCGAGGTGTAGAGCAGCTGCACCGGATCGGTGTCGATGACATCGAACTCGTCATCGGCCAGCGGTGCGGTGTCGGCGGCAGTGGACACGGGCAGAAGCTCGTCCATCGTCATGCGGCGTGCGGCCTGACCGGCCTCGGTGGCCTCGACATGCTGCATGAGGTCGGCATCGGCGATGACGACCCCGGCGCCGGAGTCGGTGAGGATGTACTCCAGCTCGTCGCCCTTGAGCTGGTAGTTGACCGGCACATGGATGAGACCGGCGCGGGCAGCGGCGAGAAACACGATGAGGTAGAGGTCGGAGTTCTGGCCGTAAGCGGCGACGCGGTCGCCCTTGTTGAGGCCCAGTGCGGCAAGGTGACGGGCGACGGCAGTGATGGCGAGATCGAGCTGCGGATACGTCCACGTGCGCTCGGCGAAGGCAACGCCGACACTGCTGGCGCTGCGGCGTGCAGTCCGCGCGATCGCAGCGGAGATGGTGCTGGCATTGAGAGCAGTGATGTGATTCATAACACCGATTATGCGGCAGGGGTGATGCCGCTTCTGCACCGGGTCTCACGTGGCGGTCACGGCGGCGAATTAGCACGGACAGGCGGCTGGCGCCGAATGTTCTCAGCAGGTGAAATGTATTACGGTATCCGCATGGGCTCACCTCGTGTTTCGGACATCACCAGCATCTGCGAGACGCTGTGGCCACCGTCCTACGCTGAGCCCTGGGACAGCGTCGGCCTCGCCGTCGGCGACCCGGCCGCGGAGGTCTCACACATCCATCTGGCACTCGATCCGATGGACGCTGTCATCGACGAGGCGGCCGCCCTCGGTGCGGACTTCCTCTTCACCCATCACCCGCTGCTGCTGCGCGGCATCACCACGGTTGCCGCCGACACCCTCAAAGGCGGGGCTATCAGCCGGCTCATCCGCTCCGGCATTGCGCAGTTCAACGCCCATACGAACGCCGACTCCGTCATCGGCGGAGTCTCCGATGTGCTCGCCGAGGCCATCGGCCTTGAGGACCTCACGCCCCTCGTGCAGCACCGGGACGCGCCCGCCGGAGTCGGCCTCGGCAGGGTCGGCACCCTGCCGGAGGAGCTGAGTGTGCGTGCGCTGGCGACCCGACTGGCCGAAACCGCACCCGCCACAGCCACCGGCATCCGCATCGCCGGTGACCCCGAGGCCCGCGTGCGGCAGGTCGCGGTGCTCGGGGGAGCAGGCGACTCCCTCTTCGCGGAGGTCCGCGCCACCGGAGCCGAGGTGTACATCACCTCGGATCTGCGCCACCACCCGGCCACCGAGGCCAGGGACACCGCCCACCGACGCGCCCCGAGCACTCCCCACCTCATCGACATCTCCCACTGGGCGGCTGAGTCCATGTGGATGACCCGGGCTGCCGGGCAGCTGCGCGACCGGCTGGCTGCTGCAGGCATGGACGTCAGGGTCACGGTCTCGGAGCTTTCAACGGACCCGTGGGTGGAGCGCATCGGACAGACAGGTGAATGACATGACAGCGAAGACGACAACACTGAGCACCGAGGAGCAGCAGGCCCTCAGCGACTGGATCGACACGGCCGCACAGTCGCGCCGCACCGAGCACGAAGCACAGCAGACCGAGCTCATCGCCCGGCTGCGTCAGCTCGCAGGTGAGCACCAGGCGACCGCGGCGATGCGCAGAGAGCTCGAGGCGACGCTCGAGGCCTACCGGCGGCAGGCCGAAGAGATCGACGCCGATGTTGAAGCCCGCAGCAACCGCGTCGAGCAGATGCGTGATGCCCTCAATTCCGGCGAAGGGCTCACCAGCCGCGATCTGCTGGCACTGCAGTCCGATATCGACACCGCGATCGCAGCCAAGGGCGAACGTGAGAACGACCAGCTGGAGCTCATGAGTGAGATCGACGATCTCACCGAGCGCATCAGCACCGTCACCGAGGATCTCAACCGAATCGGCGCCACCGGCAAGCAGCTGCAGCAGCAGCGCAGCGAGCGCGGCGCTGAGCTGAGCGCGGCTGCCGAGCAGCTGGCTGCCGAGCGCAAGCAGATCGCCACTCGACTGCCCGAAGCGATCGGCGCGCGTCTGCTGCAGGCCTTCGGTGCCGGGCAGGCCACTGCCGCGCTGGTCGCAGCCGGAGCCTGCGGGGCCTGTGGCTCACAGCTGTCCGGGATGATCCTCGACCGCCTCAGCAGTCCAGGGGCGACAGCCGACTGCGAGGAGTGCGGCGCTCTGCTCCTCAAGGCCTGAGCTGCGCTCCCGAGACGCTTGAGCCTCCCGCGCTCGGGCGGCTCTCAGCCCGGCAGCGCGATCGTCAGCTCCGCCGGCTTCCGGCGCGTCGCCGGGGTCAGCTCTGCGGTGTAGTGACGGCGTGCGGCTCTCAGCAGCGCCTCTGGTGTTGCCGGCAGTGCGGCGCGGCTGCGCAGCAGGTGTCCGGCCAGCTCGCCGCGGGTGTGCTTGGCGTTGTGGGAGACGACCGTGCGCTTGCCGTCCTTCTCCGTCACCGCTGACACCGTCACGACCTGGTCGACCGGACCCGGCCACGACTTGCGGTACTCCGTCGACCGGCAGTCGAGGATGAGCTCACCGGCGAAAGCCTCATCGAGCACAGAGGCGAGCCGGGGCTTCCACCACGTGGCGAGCACCCCAACGGCGGCGAGCTTCGTCTTCATCGACAGCCGGTAGGCAGGAATCGGATCCTCAGCACCGAGAATGCCGAAGAGCGCTGAGGACACATACACCTGCGCGAGCCGCTCCCGGGCGCGGCCGCGCAGCGAGGCGGCATCCAGTGCTGCATAGAGGACCCCGGTGTAGGTCTCCAAGGCCGGCGCGCAGGGGATCTCTGTGAGCTCCGTATTGCGTGCCACGTCCTCGTGCAGCGACAGCCCGACGCCCAGCTGTGCGCAGGCATCCGGCAGAGCGGAGACCTCGGCGAGGGATTCGAGCACTTCGATGCGCGCGCCCGTCAGCTGCGGAAAGCTGAGGGAATCGAAATCGAGGACCGGACCGGAAACGGCAGGAGTCTTGCCCTCCGAGGGCGGCAGCAGAACAATCACGCCTGCCATCGTAACGACACACCCCGCTCCACCGTCGCCGAGGGGGCGGCGAGCCGGCAGATCCGGGTCGGTGGCGCCTCGGGCCGGGTGAGCCGGCAGACCCAGGGGAGTGGCGCCTCGGCAGCGGTGAACGGGATCTGTGCGGCAGGCGTACACTGGAGGCCGAGGTCAGGTCGCCAGACGGTCGCGGCAGCAGATGCTGACGAGGAACGTCCGGGCTCCATAGAGCACGGCGGTGGGTAACGCCCACCCGGGGCAACTCGCGGGACAGTGCCACAGAAAGCAGACCGCCGGCCATCGGCCGGTAAGGGTGAAAGGGTGGTGTAAGAGACCACCGGGTGCCAGGTGACTGGGACCGCACGGTAAACCCCGCCGGGAGCAAGATCGCACAGACAGCGCCTGACGGCTGCTCGCTGAAGCTGTCGGGTGGATCGCTTGAGGGCACCGGCAACGGTGCTCCTAGACAGATGACCGTCACGCAGACCGGGGCGACCCGCCTGCGGACAGAACCCGGCGTACAGGCGGCCTGACCTCCCCGTCTTTGCAGTCCTTTATACATTTGATACTCGTTCGCAGTGGGGTCTTGCTACGCTGTCAGCCCGCCCTCCACCTCAAGCCGGAGGACCAGACCTCGCGCGGAACGATCGCGACCTTCGGCGGCTCGGAGGGCTCCCCGGACTTCGCAAAGGCCCGGAGGCTGGCCGAGGCCGGCTATGACACCTATGCGCTGTTCTTCTTCGGCATGCCCAACCAGCAGCCGATGCTCTCCCGGGTGCCGCTGGAGAGCTTCGAAGAGGTCATCAACCAGGTCGCTGCCACCAACGACGGCGGACCGCTGACGGTCATCGGCACCTCGAAGGGCGCTGAGTACGCCGCCAACGCCGCCACCCGGTACTCCGATGACATCGACAACCTCATCCTTATCGCACCGAGCGCCTACAGCTTCCCGGGCCTGGGCCAGGAGCAGAACGCCTCCTCCTGGACGTGGCAGGGCGAGGACGTCGAGATGATCTCCTTCCAAGGCGCCGGCTTCGGGCCGACGGCGACGATGTTCGCCCAGCTCATGCTGGCCTTCCCAGTCGCCTATGAGCCGGTCTACTCGGCTGCGGTGGCCGGTGCCGAGAACCCGGAGGCCGCCCGCATCCCGATCGAGGACTTCGACGGGAAGATCCTCGCGATCGCCGGCGGCAGCGACCGGATGTGGGCCTCAGCCGAGTACGCCGAGCTCATTGCCGCACACCACTCGGACACCGAACTGAGCATCCACCCTGAGGCCGGGCATATCTTCGGCGCACCCCCGAAGCTGCGCGCCGGACAGATGGTCATCGACTCCGGCGGCAGCCAGGCGGCCAATGAGAAGGCACTCGAGGATGCCAACCAGGATCTCAGCCGGGTGTTGCAGGAGTGGCACGAGCACTCCTGAACAGGTCAGTCCGGCAGGCGCAGCCAGGCAGGTGCCTGGGCCTGGAAATCACCGGCACCGAGGCGGTGGCCGGCTCCGGCTGGCAGGGCACCGAGCAGCGGGGCGATGGTCGTGAGCGCCTCGCGGTTGTCGATATCGACCGGCAGGGCAGGATCAGGCCACGAGCCGATGATGATCCCGGTGACGTCCACGCCGCGGTGGGCCAGCGCTTCGGCGGTCAGTGCGGTGTGATTCAGCGTGCCCAGCCGTGAGCGGGCGACGATGACAGCACCGACCGTCTCGCCTGATGCGGCGTCCAGGGTGCGGGCGAGGTCGGCTGCTGTGTGCCCGCCGAAGTCGACGAGCACCCCGCCGGCGCCTTCGATGAGGACATGGTCGGCGCTGGTCTTCGCAGCCAGCTCGCGGATGTACTCAGCATGCTCACCGGCGGTGCGCAAGGCAGCGCCTTCAGCACGGGCTGCCGGCACTGGTGCCATCGGCAGGCGCAGAGTGGTGTGGGTGAACGTCTCGATGCCAGCCAGCCGGGCGATGATCTGGGCATCGGATTCGGTTACGACATCGGAGTACTGGGCTTCCAGTTCGGTGCGCTCGGGGTCATCGGGGCTGATGTGCCCGGTCTGCACGGGCTTGACCATGATGACCCGCCGCCCGGCCGCTGAGAGCGCTGCAGCCAGGGCGGCGGTCGCGATCGTCTTGCCCACTCCAGTGTCGGTGCCGGTGACAAGCAGATACCGGGGGATCATGAGCCGGTCACCTGAGCGCCGGCGACCGGGGATGCGCAGGCATCGGTGATCGCACGGATGCGGGTGCAGGCGCGTTCGAGTTCGGCGCTGCTGAGGCCGGCGCGGGCGGTCGGCCGCACCCGGGTGATGCCATCGGGGACCGAGGGCGGGCGGAAGCAGCCGACGAGGATTCCCTCCTCGCGCAGCAGTGCCCGGGCTCGCACTCCGGATTCGGGGCTGGGCATCGGCACCGAGAGCACCGCACCGGCCGGGACCGGCACCTCGAGCGTGGTCGCCAGTTTGGCGCGGGCGGCCGCCATGTCGGCGACCCGCTCAGGGGTGATGAGGTCGAGTGCGGCATGGGCGGCAGCGGCATTGGCCGGTGCCAGGCCGGTGTCGAAGATGAACGAGCGGGCGGTGTTGATCGCCGCGTCGCGAATGAGCTCGCTGCCCAGCAGCGCACCGCCCTGCGAGCCGAGCGCCTTCGACAGGGTGGCGGTGACGACAAGCCGGTCGCGGTGGGCTGACAGCTGGGCGGTGGCGCCGAAGCCGGTGTGCTCACCGGTGCCGGCGACGCCGAGGCCGTGGGCTTCGTCGACGAGCAGCATCGCGTCATAGCGGGCGCACAGATCGAGCAGCGCCTCGAGATCTGCAGCATCGCCGAGGACGGAGTAGACCGATTCGACGATGACGAGCGCCTCGGGCTGGCGGCGTTCGGCCAGGGCGGCTTCGACGGCTGCCGTGTCGTTGTGGGCGACGATCTGCACCGGTGCCTTCGTCAGGCGGCAGGCATCGATGAGCGAGGCGTGATTGTGGGCGTCGGAGATGATGAGCGTATCCGGCCCGGCGAGTGTGGCCACCGAAGCGAGATTGGCCATGTAGCCGCTGGAGAAGGTGACGCAGGCCGGGTGGCGCAGCCGCTGGGCCAGGGCGAATTCGAGCGCGTGATGGGCTCGCGTCGTACCGGTGACGAGCCGGGAGGCACGCGCCGAGGTGCCGAACTGCTCGATCGCCTCGATGGCCGCCGCACGCACCTGCGGGTGTTGGGACAGGCTGAGGTAGTCGTTCGAGGCGAGGTCGAGGCCGGTGAGCACCGGATCAGTGCGGTGCATATCGGCAGCCTGCCGTCGCTCAACTGCAGCCGCGAGCCGGGCGGCGATCGCGTTCACGACGCGGTCTCCTCGGTGTGGGCAGCCGCTGCAGCAACCATCGCCTGCGTGATCGTGGCGATCGTCTCCGCAGTCGAGATGTAGGGCGGCATCGTGTAGATGTGCTGGCGGAACGGCCGCAGCCACACACCGTGCTCGGCAGCCACACGGGTGGCGAGGCCGACGTCGACGGGCCGGTTGAGTTCGATGACGCCGATCCCGCCGGTCACCCTGGCCTCATGGACGCCCGGCAGCTGCCGGGCAGGGGAGAGTCCTGCCTCGAGGGCTGGGGAGATGCGCTCGATCGCCGGCTGCCAGGCGCTCGTCTCATCTCCGAAGAGCAGCCCCAGCGAGGCTGACGCTGCAGCACAGGACAGCGGATTGGCCATGAAGGTCGGGCCGTGCATGAGCGCCCGGTACGACGACTGCGTGATGACCTCGGCGACCGGGCCGCGGCATAGGAGTGCAGCCATGGTGAGATAACCACCGGTCAGGGCCTTCCCCAGGCACATGACATCGGGGACGATGCCAGCGGCCTCGCAGGCGAAGGCGGTGCCGGTGCGTCCGAAGCCGGTGGCGATCTCATCGGCGATGAGCACCGCGTCGATGTCATCGGCCATCCGGCGCAGCGCCTGCAGCGCCGCCGGATGGTACGGCCGCATGCCGCCGGCCCCCTGGAACAGGGGCTCGACGATGATGCCGGCCAGATCTTGGGCATGCGCGTCGACAAGGTTCTCCGCCCCACGGACCCAGGCCTCCACCTCGGCGGCGGGAGCCTCCGGCAGCGGTGGCCGGGGCAGGAAGACGTTCTCCGCCAGGAGTGCTGCGAAATCGGCGTGCATGCCGCCAACCGGGTCGCACACGCTCATCGCCCCGGTCGTATCCCCGTGATAGGCGCCTTCGAGGGCGAGGAAGGTGCCGCGCTCCCGCCCGCGGGCCCGCTGGTACTGGATGGCGAGCTTGAGCGCGACCTCGACGGAGACCGAGCCGGAATCGGCGAGGAACACGTGATCGAGCCCGGTCGGGGTGACTTCGACGAGCCGTTCGGCCAGCGCGACTGCAGGATCGTGGGTCAGCCCGCCGAACATGACGTGGGAGAACGACCCGATCTGCTTCGTGAGTGCGGCGTCCATGACCGGGTGTCGGTAGCCGTGGACGACCGACCACCACGAGCTCATGCCGTCGAGCAGCCGGCGGCTGGAGCCTGCGGCGTCGACGAGGTCGACGTACGGGCCCGAGGCACCGGTGACCGAGAAGTGCGCACCGGCATCGAGTGGCCCATACGGGTGCCACAGCAGGCCGGTGTCGCGCTCCAGAGCCGAGGCTTGGTGCTGGTCAGGCATTGGGAGCGAGCTCCGTGCCGGCACCGCGGCGGCGGATCGTCGGGATCCGCACACCGGTCGAACCCGCCTCGTGCCCGGCAGGCGGCAGCGGCTTGCCGCACGGCAGGGTGCTCGCGGCAGCCGCTGGTGCGGTGTCGTCCGAGGCGCCGGTGCCGTCTGAGCTGGTGTCGAAGGCGGCCTGGTGCGCGGCACGATGCGCCTTGAGCTCATCGCGCAGCTGGGCGGTGTTCTTCGCGCCGACGATCTCGAAGCCGCCGTCGACGATCATGTCGAGATCGTCTTCTGCGGCCTGGCCCTCAGAAGTGAGGTAGTCGCCGAGGAACAGCGAGTTGGCCACATGCAGCGACAGCGGCTGCAGCGAGCGCAGGTGCATCTCTCGGCCGCCGGCGATGCGCAGCTCGCGGTCCGGGCACATGAACCGCACCGCGCACAGGATGCGCATGCAGTGCTGCGGGGTCAGCGTGTTCGTGCCCTCCAGCGGAGTGCCGTCGAAGGGGATCAGGAAGTTGACCGGGATCGAATCGGAGTCGACGGCCTTGAGCGATTCGATCGTCTCGATGACCTGGGCATTCGTCTCGCCCATGCCGACGATGAGACCCGAGCACGGCGACATGCCGGCCTCGCGGGCCTTGTCGACGGTGTCGACGCGGTCGGCGAAGGTGTGAGTCGAGCAGATGTCGGCGTAGTGGGACTCGGCGGTGTTGAGGTTGTGATTGTAGGCGTCGACGCCGGCGTCCTTGAGACGCTTGGCCTGGCCGTCCTTGAGGAAGCCGAGGCAGGCGCACACCTCGACGCCGGGATTGGCGGACTTGATGTCCTCGACCATGCCGGACACACGCTCGACGTCGCGGTTCGACGGGCCGCGGCCGGAGGCCACCAGGCACACGCGGGAAGCGCCGCCGGCCAGCCCGAACTCCGCCTGCCGGCGGGCTTCGTCACCGGGCAGCCACGAGTACTTGAGGATCTCGGCCTCGGAGCCGAGGCGCTGCGAGCAGTAGCCGCAGTCCTCCGGGCACAGGCCGGACTTGAGGTTGACGAGGTAGTTGACCTTCACCCGGTTGCCGAAGTGCTTCCGGCGCAGGCGGGAGGCGGCGGCGACGAGGTCGAGGAGCTCCTCATCGGAGCTGGCGAGGATGACGTGGGCGTCGTCTGCGGTGGCCGGGGTGCCGGCGAGGACACGATCGGCGAGCGAAGAGTAGCTGAACATCGTTCAATTATTGAACAGTGTTCAGCTGGGTGCAAAACCGACACGCCGCCGGGCGTATCACCTCGCTATTTGGCCGTGTTCCTCTTCACCTTCGTCCGTCCGGCGCGTGCGGCCGAGTAGCCTGCCCCGACGATGCCGGCGGCATTGCGCAGCTGGGCGGGCCGGATCGGGGCTTCGAGCGTGAGCAGCGGCAGGAACTTCTCGTGCTCTTTCGACACGCCGCCGCCGACGATGATGAGGTCGGGGTGGAGGAGCAGCTCGATCTGCTCGTAGTACTGCTGGAGCCGTTCGGCCCACTGCTCGAAGCTCAGCCCTTCGCGGGTGCGCACCGATTCGGCGACCTGTGTCTCGGCATCAGCGCCGTTCATCTCGATGTGGCCGAGTTCGGTGAAGGGGACGAGCTGGCCGTTGGCGAACAGCGCGGTGCCGATTCCGGTGCCCAGGGTGGTGAGGATGACGGTCTGCTTGCGGTAGTCGCGGCCGGCGCCGAAGGTCATCTCGGCCAGGCCTGCGGCATCGGCGTCGTTGAGGACGTAGCAGCTGCGTCCGGTCGCCTGCTCCAGGTGCTCGGGCAGGTGCTCGCCGATCCAGGACTGGTCGAGGTTCGGGGCGAAGCGCACGACACCGTGTTTGAGCACGCCGGGGAAAGCCACGCCGATGGGCGCTCGGTCGAGGGCGGACGCCTTCTTGATGATCTTCTCGTCCAGCGCCTTCTCCACGGTCTGGGCGACGACCTCCCGCACGGTCGCGACGACCGCCTCGGGAGTGGCCGGCTGCGGGGTGAGGATGCGGCGGCGCTTGAAGGCGACGGCACCTGCGACCGGATCGACGAGGCTGGCTTTGATGCCGGTGCCGCCGATGTCGACGCCGATCGCCCAGTCGGGGCGCGATGATGGGCTCATGCCGGGTCTCCTGGTCCGCCGTAGATCGCTGCCGATTCCGCGGGCAGGGTGAGGATGTCAGCGCCGGTCTCGGTGATCGCGATGGTGTGCTCGAACTGGGCCGAGCGTTTGCGGTCAGCGGTGACGATCGTCCAGTCGTCGTCCCAGGACTCCCAGCTCTCTGTGCCGAGGTTGAGCATCGGCTCGATGGTGAAGACCATGCCGGGGACGATGAGCTCGGCATGGTTCGGAGCGGCGTCGTAGTGCGGGACGATGAGACCGGAGTGGAACTCCGCGCCGACTCCGTGACCGGTGTAGTCGCGGACGACGCCGTAGCCGAAGCGCTCGGCGTACTTCTCGATGACCCGGCCGATGATGTTGATCTGGCGGCCGGGCTTGGCGGCCTTGATCCCGCGCATCATCGCCTCATGGGTGCGCAGCACCAGATTGCGCGACTCGTCGTCGACCTCGCCGACGCAGAACGTGTAGTTCGTATCGCCGTGCATGCCGTCGATATAGGCGGTGATGTCGACGTTGAGGATGTCGCCCTCGGCGAGCACCGTGTCGTCGGGGATGCCGTGGCAGATGACCTCGTTGACCGAGGTGCAGCACGACTTGGGGAAGCCGCGGTAGCCCAGGCACGAGGGGTAGGCGCCGTGATCGAGGAGGTATTCGTGGGCGATGCGGTCCAGCGCATCCGTCGTCACGCCCGGGGCCACCGCCTGCCCGACGGCTTCGAGCGCATCGGCGGCGATCCGCCCGGCCGCGCGGATCCGTTCGATGTCCTCAGCGGAGTAGACATCGCCGGCATTGCCTTCGTTCGGCACGGCGCGGCCGACGTATTCGGGGCGGGGGATGTCCTTGGGGACGGACAGGATCGGAGAGACGGTGCCCTTGCACAGGGTGCCCAGCGGTGCGTGTGAAGTCATGATGTTCCCCAGTCTAACGCGGCAGGCGGCCGCCTCCGGAAGGAGACGACCGCCTGCCGCAGCGCGGAGGAGACTCAGATGGCGAGGACCTGCTCCGGCGGGGTGAAGCCGAGGCCGAAGGCATCAGCGACATTGGCGTTGGTGATCTGCCCGTCGAAGACGTTGAGGCCGCGGGAGAGCCCGACGTCCTTCTTCATGGCTTCGCGCCAGCCCTGATCGGCGAGCTTGAGCACATAGCTCATGGTGGCGTTCGTCAGCGCACGCGTCGAGGTCGTCGGCACGGCGCCGGGCATGTTCGCCACGCAGTAGTAGATGGAGTTGTGGACCTCGAAGGTCGGATCGTCGTGGGTGGTCGGACGCGAGTTCTCGAAGCAGCCGCCCTGGTCGATGGCGATGTCGACGAGCACCGAGCCCGGCTTCATGTTCTGGACCATCTCATCGGTCACGAGCTTCGGAGCGCGCTTGCCCGGGATGAGCACCGAGCCGATGACGAGGTCGGCGGTGCGCAGCGAGTCGGCGATGTCGTACTCGTTCGACATCCGGGCCTGCAGGCCGTTGCCGTGCATCTCCTCGAGCTGGCGCAGACGCGGCAGCGAGATGTCGAAGATGTCGACCTGCGCGCCCAGACCCAGTGCGATCCGGGCGGCGGCAGTGCCGGCCACACCTGCGCCGATGACGGTCACGCGGCCGCGCTCGACACCGGGGACAGCCGAGAGCAGGATGCCGCGGCCGCCGTTCTTCTTCAGCAGGCTGTTGGCGCCCACCTGCGTCGACAGCCGACCGGCCACCTCGGACATGGGAGCCAGCAGCGGCAGGCCCTGGCCGTCGGGGGCGACGGTCTCATAGGCGATGGCAGTGGTGCCGGCTTCCTGCAGACGCTCGGTCAGCAGTTCATCGGCAGCCAGGTGCAGGTAGGTGAAGAGCGTCAGGTCCTTGCGCAGGAAGTCGTACTCCTCTGCGATGGGCTCCTTGACCTTGAGGACCATCTCGCCGGCCTCCCAGGTCGAGGCGGCATCGGGGGTGATGGTGGCACCGGCAGCAGCATAGTCTTCGTCGGTGATGCTCGAGCCCAGGCCGGCGCCGGACTGCACGCTGACCTCGTGGCCGCGCTTGGTGAGCTCATTGACGCCGGACGGCGTGATGGCGACGCGGTACTCGCTGTTCTTGACTTCGGTGGGGACGGCGATCTTCATTGCAGGACCTTTCATACGGACACGCTGGGAGACGGTGCAAAGCTCCCTCCAGGCACACCTTAAGGCCGCCGGCCCGCACCGGCCAATTGCGGCAGTGCGGCGCGTTAGACTGGGGGGACATGGTGCCGCGGGCACAGCTGCTCCCGGCGCCGCCGCACTGTCCGACGGAGGAGCCCAGCGATGACTGATGAGCAACAGCCCTACGGCGCCGAGAAGTACTGGTTCAACGTCAAGACCGGACAGGTCGAACACGGTCCCCAGAGCAACTGGGAGAACCGCATGGGCCCGTACGACACAGCCGAAGAGGCCCAGCAGGCGCTGGCCACGGCAGCTGAGAACAACAAGCAGTGGGACGCCGAGGACAAGGAGTGGAACGGCTGATGTCGATGAGCCGCCAGCAGGAGTCCGTCCTGTCCAAGGTCGAGGACTTGGGCGTCAAGTTCATCCGCCTGTGGTTCACCGATGTGCTCGGCAAGCTGAAGTCGGTGGCGATCGTCCCCGCCGAACTCGAAGGCGCCTTCCGGGAGGGCATCGGCTTCGACGGCTCCTCGGTCGAGGGATTCTCCCGGATCTTTGAAGCCGATATGGTGCTGCGTCCGGACCCGGCGACCTTCGCGCTGCTGCCGTGGCGCGGCGACACCGAGCCGACCGCCCGGATGTTCTGCGACATTTACGATCCTGACGGCACCCCATCGGCTTCGGACCCGCGCAATGTGCTCAAGCGGCAGCTGGCGGCCGCCCGCGACCGCGGCTTCACCTTCTACGCCCACCCGGAGATCGAGTTCTACCTCTTCAAGTCCGGCCACCTCGACGGCCAGCCGCCGGTGCCCGTCGACACCTCGGGATACTTCGACCACGTCGACGGCGGCACCGCCAATGACTTCCGCCGCAGCGCCGTGCAGACTCTGGAGGCGATGGGCATCTCCGTGGAGTTCTCCCATCATGAGGCCGGCCCCGGCCAGAACGAGATCGACCTGCGCTATGCCGACGGCCTGACGATGGCTGACAACGTCATGACCTTCCGCACCGTGGTCCGCGAGGTCGCCCTCGAACAGGGCGTGTTCGCCACCTTCATGCCCAAGCCGCTCATCGATCAGCCCGGCAACGGCATGCACACCCACGTCTCACTGTTCGAAGGCGATGAGAACGCCTTCTATGAGCCCGGCGCGGAGTACCAGCTCTCACAGACCGGCCGGCAGTTCATCGCCGGCCTGCTGGCGCACACCCCGGAGTTCTCTGCGGTCACGAATCAGTACGTCAACTCCTATAAGCGGCTGTGGACCGGACATGAGGCCCCCAGCTACATCTGCTGGGGTCACCGCAACCGCTCTGCGCTCATCCGGATTCCGCAGTACAAGTCCGGCAAAGCCTCCTCCGCGCGGATCGAGTACCGCGGCATCGACTCCTCAGCGAACCCGTACCTCACCTACTCGCTGCTGCTGGCCGCCGGCCTCAAGGGCATCGAGGAGGGCTATGAGCTGCCGGATGAGGCCGAGGACAATGTCTGGCTGCTCTCCGACCATGAGCGGCGGGCGATGGGGATCTCGGCGATGCCGGTGAGCCTCAACAACGCCCTGGCGAAGATGGAGAACAGCGAACTTGTCGCCGAGACCCTCGGCGAGGCGGTCTTCGAGTTCGTGCTGCGCAACAAGACCCAGGAGTGGGTCGACTACCGCGATCAGGTCACCCCGTACGAGCTCCGCCGCCACTTCGAAACCCTATGAGCCGCAAGGTCGACCCGTCCCGCAGCCGCTCGGGCTTCGGGGACACCCGGCGCGCCCGCGGCTTCCTCGAGGAGGCCGATGCGCTGCTCGGCACGACGCTGCTGAGCTCACCGGTGAGTGCGGAGCTCATCACCCAGGCGCCCGATCCGGACTCTGCGGCGCTCGGCATCCTGCGCACGGTCGAAGCGCTTGACACGGCCCAGCGGCGCCGTTTCGCCGCCGCTGTCGAGGAGCATCCGAACTTCCTGCCGCGGCTGGCCCACCTGGCCGGCTCCTCGGATGCCTCCGTCGATCACTTCGTCCGCCGGCCCGCCTCGGTGTTCCTGCTCGCCTCCGAAGAGCAGGCGCTGCTGCTCGGCACTCCCGCGGCGGAACCGGAGCGGCTGCGCGCGCGCCTGTTCGAAGCTGTCGGGGCTGATCCCGCCGCCGAGGTGCCGGTCGCCTCGGTCTCGGGGGAGGCCGCGGTCACCGCCCTGCGCCAGGCCTACCGCGATCTGCTCATCCAGCTCACCAGCGACGACCTCGGCAGTCTGTTCGCCACCGAGATCGTCGGCGAGGTCTCCGGGGTGCTGGCCGAAATGGCCGCCGCCGCCATCGATGCGGCCCTGGCGGTGGCGCGTGCCGAGACCGAGGATGCCGACTCCGTGCGGCTGGCGATCATCGCGATGGGCAAGTGCGGGGCCCGGGAGCTCAACTACGTCAGCGATGTCGATGTCGTCTACTGCTGGGCGCCGGCCGATGAGGGTGTGGAGACAGGGGACGGCGCGCCGGCCGCCGGGGATGCTGAACCTGCTGTGCACGCCGCGCACGCTCGCGCCCTGGCCGAGGCGGATGAAGCTGGTGCCCGTATCGCCACCCGCCTGGCTCACCGGATGACCGAGGTGCTCTCCGGATATGCGCCCGAACCTCCGCTGTGGGAGGTCGATGCCGCGCTGCGGCCCGAGGGCAAGAAGGGCCCGCTCGTGCGCAAACTCGAGGAGTTCGAGCACTACTACGAGGAGATCGCCCACAACTGGGAGTTCCAGGCACTGCTCAAGGCCCGGCCGATCGCCGGCGACCGGGAGCTGGGACAGCAGTGGTACGACGCCCTCAACCCGCACGTGTGGACAGCCTCGGCCCGCCCGGGATTCATCGATGAGGTGCGCCGGATGCGGGTGCGCGTCGTCGACCTCATCCCCGCCCATGAGGCCAAACGCCAGATCAAACTCGGCGCCGGCGGCCTGCGCGATGTCGAGTTCTCCGCACAGCTGCTGCAGCTCGTCCACGGCCGGGACGATGAGGCGATCCGGGTGACGAACACGCTGGAGCTGCTCGACCGCCTCGGCGAGCGCGGCTACATCTCCTCCGAGGATGCCGAGGACCTCAGCGAGTCCTATCGCTTCCTGCGCACGGTCGAACACCGGCTGCAGATCCCGCGGATGCGCCGCAGCGCGCTGCTGCCGACGCAGGAGAAGAAGATGCGGGCGCTCTCCCGCAGCGTCTACGCCCTCGGTGACAGGTCTCCGCAGCGGTTGCAGAAGGAGCGCGAAGCCCGCTCCCGGCGCATCCGCGCCCTGCACAAGCAGATCTTCTACCGTCCGATCCTCGAAGCCGCAGCGGGCCAGACCTCGATCTCCCGGCTGAGCGCTGAGCAGGCGCGCGAACGGCTGGCGGCCTTCGGCTATCAGGATCCGAAGTCGGCGATGAAGCACATCCAGGCGCTGACGACCGGGGTGTCGCGGGCGGCGATGGTGCAGAAGCAGGTGCTCACGGCGCTGCTCGACTGGTTCTCCCGCGGCGTCGACCCGGATGCTGCGCTGCTCGCCTTCCGCCGGCTGTCCGAGTCGCTGTCGACCTCGACCTGGTACGTCAAGATGCTGCGCGACTCCGGGGTCGCGGCCAAGTCGATGGCCTATGTGCTGTCGCTGTCGTCCTTCGCCACGGAGCTGCTGCTGCGCAATCCCAGCGCGGTCAGCTGGCTTGATGACCCTTCGCGGCTCGAACTGCAGGAGCCGGCGCAGATCAGGGCCCGGCTCGACAGCCTCGTCGAACGCTACGGCCACGAGGCGGTGCCGGCCATCCGCGCCCGCTACAGCCGCGAGGTGCTGCGCGTGGCCCTGGCCGACATCCTCGGCATCGCCGACCGCGATGCGGTCCCTAAACAGCTGGCCACGCTCATGGATGCCGCCGTTGACGCGACGGTCGCCGCGGTGCGGAAGGGCCTTGATGCCGACGCCGAGGTGGGGGAGTACGAGTTCGCGATCATCGCGATGGGCCGGCTCGGCGGCGCGGAGATCGGCTACTTCTCGGATGCCGATGTCATGTTCGCCTATCGTGCCCTCGGCGAGGACAGAGATGCCGAGGCACGTGCCGCGCTGGCCTCTCATGTGCGGCGGGTGGCGCTCGATGTCACCCAGCAGCTCGGCAGTGCCGGGCCGTCACGGCCGATCGAGATCGATGCGGATCTGCGGCCGGAGGGCAAGAAGGGGCCGCTTGTGCGGTCGCTGGACTCCTATGCCGGCTACTACGCCACATGGTCCGAGCCCTGGGAGGCGCAGGCGCTGCTGCGCGCCCGGCCGATCGCCGGTGAGCAGTCGCTGCGCGATGCCTTCACCGCTCTCATCGATCCACTGCGCTACCCGGATGAGGTGCCGGACTCGTCGCTGCGGCAGATGCGCCGGCTCAAAGCGCGGATGGAGAGTGAGCGGCTGCCGCGCGGCGCCGATCCCCACCGGCACCTCAAGCTGGGCCGCGGCAGCCTCTCCGATGTCGAATGGACGGTGCAGCTGCTGCAGATGCAGCACGCTGCCCGCAACCCCAAGCTGCGGACGACAGAGACCCTGGCGGCGCTGGCCGCGCTCGTCGAGGCGGGGGAGATCGACGCTGAGGACGCTGAGATCCTGCGCGAGGCATGGACGCTGGCGACCGGCGTGCGCTCTGCAGTGATGCTGTTCCGCGGCCGCACCGCAGCCGCGCTGCCGTCCGATTCGGCTGAGCTGGAGGCCACCGCCCGGCTGCTCGGCTATGCACCCGGCTCCGGGCACGATCTCTTCGACGACTACCTCGGAGCGACCCGTCGGGCTCGCCGCGTCATGGAGCGCCTGTTCTACGACTTCGATCAGGAGCAGGCCGGCAGCCATGCCCATGCCGCGAACCGCGGTGAGGTCGTCGACCCGGACGAGTTCGCCCGCGGCTACTCCCGCCGGTACTGAACTGCCGCCTCGGGAGCGGGGCAGGTGACGCGGCTCAGGAGAAGTCGAGGCCCAGCAGGGCGTTCTCGACGACCTCGGGCAGGGCCGGGTGGATCCAGTACTGGTGTTCGGCCATCTCATCGGCCGGCAGCCCGAAGGCCATCGCCTGGATGAGCGGCTGGATGATCATCGACGCCTCGGCGCCGAGGATGTGCGCACCGAGGATCTGGCGGGTTTCGCGATCGGCGATGACCTTGCAGAAGCCGGTCGTGTCCTCCATTGCCCAGCCGTAGGCCACATCGGCGTACTCCTGCACCTTGACGGTGTAGTCGATGCCGGCCTCGCGGACCTCCGCCTCGGTCATGCCGACGGCTGCCGACTGCGGATAGGAGAACACTGCGGCCGGGACCGCGAAGTGATTGGCGACCGTGAGGTCAGCCGGCTGCGCGCCGCCGAGCTCACCGGAGGCGATGTCGGCGAGCAGGTTCGCTTTGACGACGCGCGCCTCGTGGTTGGCGACGTGCTTGAGTTCGAAATCGGAGCACACATCGCCGAGGGCGAACACGCCCGGCAGCGGCTGGCCGCCGGCGTAGACCCGCTGGTACTCGTCGACCGTGATCGACCCGTCGACGACGTCGATGCCGGTGTGCTCCAGGCCGAGCCGCTCCGTTGAGGGAGCACGGCCGGTGGCCATGAGCACGAGATCGGTGTCGATGACGTTGCCGGCATCGGTCGTGACCTGGACGGCGCGGCTGTCCGCCTGGTCCTGGTCGGCGGCAGCGTCCTCGCGGACCTGGATCTGGGTGAGCACGGTGTTCGTGCGCAGATCGATGTCGGGCTGTGCGCTGAAGGCTTCGGTGAAGCGTGCGGAGACATCCTCATCGGCGCTGCTGAGCATCTCCTCGCGGCGGATGACGACCGTGACCACGACTCCGAGAGCGGAGAAGATGCCGGCGAACTCGGCTGCGATGACGCCGCCGCCGACGATGACCATCGTTTCCGGCAGCGCGTCGATGCGCATGATCGTGTCCGAGGTGTGCACCGGATAGCCGGGGGTGTCGACGCGGGCCGCATCGAGGCCGTCGATGTCTGGGATGACCGGATGGCTGCCGGTGGCGATGACGATCCTGTCGGCGGTGAACTCCTCGCCTGAGGCGCTGCGGAAGGAATGCGGGCCGGTGAAGGCGACGTGCTCGGGGTAGACGGTGACGTTGTCGAGCTGATGGGTGCGGTAGTCGCGGCCGCCTGCTTCGATGGCGTCGATGCGGGCGAAGATCCGGTCGCGGACGGCCGGCCAGTCGGCGCGATGGTAGTCGGTTTCGATGCCGTAGGCGGTGCTGTCGGCAGCGCTGCGGGCGCGGTCGGCGGTGTAGACGAACATCTTGGTCGGGATGCACCCGACGTTCAGGCAGGTGCCGCCGAACCGATTGGACTCAGCGATGGCGACCGTCAGGTCGTCGAAGCGGTGGTTGATGATCGAGTTACCAGATCCGGTGCCGATGACGAGGATGTCGTAGTGAGTCATAGCCCCATCCTACGAGGTGGGGGAGGCGGTGAGCGCCGCGTCGCTCACATGGGACGCACCACACGCCGCAGGCGGTCTCCCGAAGGGGAGACCGCCTGCAGTGCGTGGGCCAGAGCGCTGAGCTCCGGCGCAGATGCGTTCAGCTCAGACGGAGAAGTAGAGCTCGAACTCGGTGGGAGTCGGGCGCAGACGAGCGACGTCGAGCTCGTTCTCGCGCTTGTAGGCGATCCACGTCTCGATGAGGTCTTCGGTGAAGACATCGCCTTCGGTGAGGAAGTCGTGGTCCCCCTCGAGCGCAGCCAGGGACTCTTCGAGCGTGCCGGGCACGAGCTTGATGTCCTCCAGCTCCTCCGGCGGCAGCTCGTAGAGATCCTTGTCGATGGGCTCCGGCGGCTCGATGCGGTTGCGGATGCCGTCGAGGCCGGCCATGAGCTGGGCGGAGAACGCCAGGTAGGGGTTGGCCGACGGGTCCGGGACGCGGAACTCCAGCCGCTTGGCCTTCGGCGAGGTGCCGGTGACCGGGATGCGGATGGCCGCCGAGCGGTTGCCGGAGGAGTACACGAGGTTGACCGGTGCCTCGTAGCCTTTGACGAGCCGACGGTAGGAGTTGATCGTCGGGTTCGTGAACGCCAGCACCGCGCCGGCGTGCTCGATGAGCCCGCCGATGTACCAGCGCGCCAGATCGGACAGTCCCGCATAGCCGTTCTCGTCGTAGAACAGCGGCTCGCCGTCTTTCCACAGCGACTGGTGGCAGTGCATGCCCGAGCCGTTGTCGTCGAACAGCGGCTTGGGCATGAAGGTCACCGACTTGTCGAAGTCCCAGGCGACGTTCTTGACGACGTACTTGAAGTCCAGCAGCTGGTCGCCGGCCTTCTTCAGCGAGTCGAACTTGTAGTTGATCTCCTGCTGACCGGCGGTGCCGACCTCGTGGTGGGCGCGCTCGACATCGAAGCCGATCTCCGCCAGCGTCAGCGAGATCTCGTCACGGATGTCGGCGAAGTGATCCTGCGGGGAGACCGGGAAGTACCCGCCCTTGAACGGGGTCTTGTAGCCGAGGTTGCCGCCGGGCTCGTCTGCGCCGGTGCGCCACGCGGCCTCCTCCGAGTCGATCTTGTAGAAGCTGTGGCCGGGCTGGTTCTGGTACTGGATCGAGTCGAAGAGGAAGAACTCCGCTTCAGCGCCGAAGAACACCGTGTCGGCGATGCCGGTCGACTTGAGGTACGCCTCGGCCTTGGCTGCGACCTGACGCGGGTCGCGGGAGAAGGGCTCATCGGTGAACGGGTCGACGATCGAATGGGTGATGACCATCGTCTTCGCGATCCGGAACGGATCGATGTAGGCGCTGGTGACATCGGCGATGAGCTTCATATCCGATTCGTGGACCGACTTGAATCCGCGGATCGACGAACCGTCGAACAGCAGGCCTTCTTCGATCTCCTCTTCGCCATAGGCAGAAGCCGGGAGATTGAAGTGCTGCACCACACCCGGAAGGTCACAGAAGCGGATGTCGACGAAGTCGACTTCGTTGTCCTTCAGATAGGCGACTAGCTCGGCCGGGGTATTGAACAAGATCACTCCTGGAAGTCGCGGGCCACGCATGGGCGAAGCCCTGTGGTGTAGGTCTATTCTAGTTCACCGCGCACACTCGCCTGCGCAGGACCAGGCCGTTTCTCACGGCATCTCAACGGCATCACCAGCGCCTCTGCCTCGGGTTTCACCGAGTAGGGGCGCACGCTGTCCGGCCGCACCTGCACACGCGGTCAGCAGGGGCGGGCGCTACACTTGACTGCGTGATTTCGCGTGATGACTTCGGGTCCTGGCTCGACGGCCCCTCGGCTGCCAGCACCGGAAACGACTATCCCGGCAGCCGCCTCGGCCTGCCTGAGACCGGACCGGGGTCGATCGCCCCGATGTGGCGCCGGCTGCTGGCCCTGTGGCTCGACTACCTCATGTGTCTGGGCATCGCGTACTGGCTGTTCAACGGCAGCACCCTTGCGATCCTCGGGATCTTCTTCATCGAATACGTCGTGCTCGACTCCCTCCTGGGCACCACCGTCGGCCAGCGCCTCTTCGGCATCCGCGTCATCCGCCTTGACGGCGCCCGGCCGGGCTTCGCCTCCGGTTTCATCCGCTCGCTGCTGCTGATGTTCGTCATCCCCGCGATCATCTTCGATGCTGATCGCCGCGGCTTCCACGACATCCCCGCCCGCACTGCGGTCGTCCGCGGCTGAAGCCAGTAACTGCGAAAGCGGCAAGCCAGCAGCTGCGAAAGCGGCGGGCCAGCACAGCCGAAAGCGGCAGGGAGTGCATTCCTGCACAGCCCTGCCGCCTTGCGTCAGTGTGTGGGTCTCAGCGCCCTCAGAGCGCGGATCTCAGCGTCCGCGCATCGCCCGGTGATCCGGACGGGCCTTCATCGGGTCGACGCCCTTGGGGATCGGCGGGTTCTTCGTCACCGAGCCGAGCGCGGTGAGACGGTTGCGCACGGCGAGGACCTCAGCCTTGTTCAGCTTGCGCGGCAGCCTGTGGACGGTGCGCACGATCTTGTTCATCGGGATCTGGCCGTCCTGGTCGCCGCCCTGCAGGGTGTAGACCGGAACATTGGGCAGCACCCGCTCGTGGCGCTTCTTCTGCTTCGCCAGCAGCTTGTCGACCCGGCCCTTCGGGCCCTCACTCATGAGCACAACGCCGCCTTTGCCGGTCGTGCGGAAGACGATGTCACGGGTGCGCGGGTTGACGTCGACGGGCTGCTCATCCATGAGCCAGCCGCGGCGGCAGGTGTTGAGCACAGCGCCGATCGCACCGGGCTGGCCCTCCATTTCCTTGAACGCGGCGGTCTCAGCGAAGCGGCCGAGCATGAAGAGCGCTAGGAAGATGCCGAGCAGCAGACCGAGGATCGCCCACAGCCAGATCGCCTTGAGGAGGAAGCCGACGCCCACGCCGACGGCGGTGAGGCCGACGATCGCGGCGAGCATGAGCCAGACAGTGGCCGGGTTGTGCTTCTTCGACAGCTGCACAACCTGGCGCATCTGCTTGATGCGGTCCGGCTTGCTCGGATCCTTCGGCTTGCGCTTGAAAAAGCGGCGCGGCTTCTCTTCTGACATTCCTGTGCTCAATCAGCTTTCATGAGTGTTTCGGGCGATATCCCAGCGGTGCTGGGCGAACAACCTAGAATTGTACCTCTTCACCCGGTGCGAAGGCATTCACCACTGCCTGCGCCTCCTGCTTGGCCGGCATCTCCTTGTCCAGATGCACGAGGTGTGCCGGGATCTCCTGCCCGCGGCGGCGCATGGCCTGTGCCCACAGGCGCCCGGCCCGGTAGGAGGAGCGCACGAGCGGTCCGCTCATGACACCTGCGAAGCCGATCTCCTCACCGGCATCGCGCAGCTCGACGAAGTCCTGCGGCTTGACCCAGCGCTCGATCGGATGATGTCGCGGAGAGGGGCGCAGGTACTGGGTGATCGTCAGCAGGTCGGTGCCGGCATCGTAGAGGTCCTGCATTGCCTCGATGACCTCGTCATTGGTCTCGCCCATGCCGAGGATGAGGTTCGACTTCGTCACGAGGTCGGCCTCGCGGGCCTTCGTGATGACCGACAGGGAACGCTCATAGCGGAAGCCGGGCCGGATCCGCTTGAAGATCCGCGGGACGGTCTCAACATTGTGGGCCAGCACCTCGGGACGGGAGGAGAACACCTCGGCGAGCTGATCATCATTCGAGTCGAAGTCGGGGATGAGCAGCTCGACGCCGGTCTGGTGGCCGCCCTCGTGCTCGATCGCGTGGATGAGCCGGACGGTTTCGGCGTACAGCCACGCACCGCCGTCGTCGAGGTCGTCGCGGGCGACACCGGTGACCGTCGAGTAGCGCAGACCCATGGTCTTGACCGATTCGGCGACCCGGCGCGGCTCATCGGCGTCGAACTCGGCCGGCTTGCCGGTGTCGATCTGGCAGAAGTCGCAGCGGCGGGTGCACTGCTCGCCGCCGATGAGGAAGGTCGCCTCGCGGTCCTCCCAGCACTCGAAGATGTTCGGGCAGCCGGCCTCTTCGCACACGGTGTTGAGCTTCGAGGAGCGCACCAGGGACTTCAATTCGGTGAACTCCGGGCCGATATGGGCTTTGGCCTTGATCCAGGCCGGCTTCTTCTCGATCGGCGTCTGCGCGTTGCGTGCCTCGACACGCAGCATCTTGCGTCCTTCAGGAGCAATCGTCACGGTGGGTCCTTCTCATCGGTAGTCGGGACGTCGGGCAGGTCGAGCGCCGGAGGGCGCGGGACGTTCAGGGGGCCGGAGGCCCTATGCGGTGATATGCCGCATGAGCGCCGCCTCGACTGCGGGTGCGACATCGGCAGGGATGATGGTGCGGCCGGCTTCGGCGCTCAGCGTGGTGACACCGGCGTCGGCGATGCCGCAGGGCACGATGCCGTCGAATCCGGCGCTGTCATTGGAGCAGTTGAGGGCCAGCCCGTGCATCGTCACGCCTTCATGGATGCGGATGCCGATCGCGCCGATCTTGCGTTCGGGCTGGGTGTCGGTGGCGGCCAGCCACACACCGGAGCGGCCCTCGACCTTCATCGTCTCGATGCCCAGCGAAGCGCACACCTCGATGAGGGCGTCTTCGATCTGATCGACGAAGAGCCGGACCTCTTTGGGGTCGTTGAGACGGTAGATGAGGTAGACGACGAGCTGGCCGGGTCCGTGCCAGGTGATCTTGCCGCCGCGGTCGACGTCGATGACCTCAGTGCCGTCGACGGGACGCTCATGGTCTTCCGTGCGCTTGCCGGCGGTGTAGACGGGGGAGTGCTCCAGGAACAGGAGGGTGGACTCGCGTGTCCCAGCGATCACATCGGCGTGATAGCGCTGCTGCAGGTCCCAGGTGCTGTGATAGTCGACGTAGTCGGGTGCATATCCGAGAGACTCTACGGTGAATGACATGCATTCACCCTATGCTGGCCTCTGCCGCCGGGCAAAGCGGCGCAGCCCGGGCGGCGGCCGTTGTCCACAGATCCTGCGAACCCGTTGAATCGGCCGTGTCCTCAGCCGTAGCGTGGCCGCACGGCCGATGGGAAGCAGGGAGCTGAGGGAACATGGCGGAGCAGCACTGGCAGACGGTTGCGGAGGTCGCGCCCGGGATCCGGCGCATCAGCGCTGGGGAGGACACTGCGTGGTTCCTTCCCAACGGCGATATGGCGGATCTCACACACCGGTGGCCTGGAACGAGCACCCAGCAGCGCCGCCTCACAGCCGATGAGGCGGATGTCGCCGTCGTCGATGGGCGACCGGCGCATGTGCTCGGCCGGCCACGGCAGGAGGATGCAGCCGGCATGGTGGTGCCGCGGTTCCACGGCGGGATGCTCGCCGATGCGCTGCGCAGCTATGCCGGGCTGAGCCTGGGCCAGACGCTCGCAGTGCTGGGCGCGTGCCTGGAGGCGCTGCTGGCCGCACCAGCGCCGAGCCCCGGGCGCCTGCGCTGTCACCGCGGGGCCTTCGCCGTCGATGAGACCGGGGCGATCCATCTTATCCCCGGCCACACGGTGCCTGCCGACACCATCATCTCGGAGGCCTGCGAGCTCGGGCAGCTGACCTATCTGGCTCTCACCGGACTGACGTGGGAAGAGCACGGTGTGCCGGTGCGCGACCTCGTGCCGCGCGTGCCGGAGCCCTTGGCCGGGATCCTCATCGAGCTCCTCGAAGCCGAGGCGGGCGCCGGCCCGGCCCTCGACCACCGGCTGCTCGCCCAGGTGGCTGCGAGCGGTGAGCCTGAGCAGATCCCCTTCGTTCCCGTCGAAGCCGAGGTGTCCGTCTCCGAGGCGGTGACCGCGCAGCTGCGCGTCGACGCCACAGTCGCCGCCGGCCTCGCCCGCCGCTCGGCTGAGAAGACGAAGAGCAGCAGTAGACGCGGAGCAGACACGCCCGCCCGCAGCACAGGAGCGAAGCGGCTGCGCCGCAGCCGCGCACAGCAGAGGGACGCCGCCGCGGACCGCGCTGCGCAGGGCGCTGCCGTCACCGGTGAGCAGGAGCGCTCGGGCATCGGTCGGCTGCGTGCCGCAGCCGGTGTGGGACGTCGTGAGCGCACCCGGGCCCGGTCGAAGCCGCAGTCTGCTGCGCAGAAGCGGGTGAGCGGGACCGCTCTCATCGGCGGAGCGGTCGCTGTGCTGCTGGCACTGGCCGGGGTCGCAACCCTCACCGGGCTCATCGATGTCGGCAGTCCCGGCAGCACGGGCGGGCGGACAGCCGTTGCCGAGCAGCAGCCTGCCGAACCCGCGGCGACCGAGGATGCCAGCCGCGCCGCGCATGGTGAGGAGGGACCCACCTCGGCGGCGGATCCTGCCGAGGCCTTCGCCGCACTCACCCGGCAGCGCGAGGACGCCTACAGTGCCGGAGACGCAGCGGCACTGGCGGAGCTCACGGTGCCGGGCTCGCCGGCAGCGGCCGCCGATGAGGACGCCGATGTCAGCCGGTTCAGCGGACACACGATCAGCATTGCGATCGAATCGGCAGTGATCGCCGCGCATGACGGCGACCGTGCAGAACTCGATGTCACAACCCATACCCGCACGACGAGCCCGGACGGCGAATCCCACGACTACGGGGCTGTGTCGATGCGCATCGAACTGCGCTGGGAGGCCGACGGCTGGCGGGTCTACGACGCCGTCGACAGCTGAGAGACGCACTGCGGGTGGGATGCTCTGAGCATCCCACCCGCAGTGGTCGGTGTGCCGGTGACTCAGCGGGGCCTGCGCCGGCGCTGAGTCACAGAATCACAGGTCGAGATCGGCGACGAAGTTCGCGTCCTCAAGGCGTGCCTTGATGGTCTGCAGGAAGCGTCCTGCATCCGCGCCGTCGACGAGCTCATGGTTGTAGGTCAGCGGCAGGTAGACCATGTCGCGGATCGCGATGGCCTCGCCACCGTCAGCGGTCTTGACGACCACCGGCCGGCGGGTGATGACACCGGTGCCCAGAATGCCCATCTGCGGGGTATTCAGGATCGGGGTGTCGAACAGCGCGCCGACGCTGCCGATGTTCGTGACCGTGAAGGTGCCGCCGGAGAGCTCATCCGGTCCGATGTTGGACGTGCGGGTGCGCTCAGCGACATCATCGATGGCCTTCGCCAGACCTGCGATCGAGAGCTCACCGGCGTTCTTGACGACCGGTACGAGGAGGCCGCGTTCGGTGTCGACGGCGACGGCCAGGTTCTCGTGGTCGAAGTAGGTGATCTCCTTGGCTTCGACATCGTAGGAGGCGTTGACCTTCGGGTGCACCTGGAGCGCTTCGACAATGGCCTTGGCGAAGAACGGCAGGTAGGTCAGCTTGACGCCGTGGGTCTGCTGGAACTGGTCCTTGTAGGCCTTGCGCAGCTGGCTGACGCGGGTCATGTCGACTTCGATGGTCTGAGTCAGCTGTGCGGAGTTCTGCAGCGAATCGCGCATCCGGGTGGCGATCGTCTGGCGGATCCGGGAGGCCTTCTGCGTCGTACCGCGCAGCTTCTTGACCTCTTCGGGGATCTCCACGACGAACGGCTCGCGAGCATCGGTGACAGCCGGCACAGCGGCAGGAGCTGCCGGAGCAGCAGCCGGCTGTGCGCTGCCGGCGTTCTCTGCAGCCGAGAGCACATCCTGCTTGCGGATCCGTCCGCCCACACCGGTGCCGGTGACCTGCGAGAGATCCACGCCCTTGTTCTTGGCCAGGCGGCGCACCAGCGGGGTGACGTAGGCCGAACCGTGGGCGACAGTCGAGGAGATCGACGGCTGCGCCTCGCTGCTGGCGGCCTGCTCAGCGGCTGCCCGCTGTGCGTCGCGCGCGGCGTCGTCGTCCTGGCTGGTCGAGCCGGACTCGGCCTGCGGCTTGGCGTCTGCAGGCTCAGCGTCCTTCTCCTCGGTCTCGGCCTCGCCGGCGTCAGCGGCATCCGATTCCTCGGCGGCCTCGGCCTCAGCGGCTGTGTCGTCCGCGGCGGATTCCTCGGGCTCCTCGGCAGCCTCGTCCTCAGCCGGTGCGGAGTCAGCAACATCGTCAGCGTCGTCAGCAGCCGGCTCGCCGGTGCCGACGAGTGCGACGACATCGCCGACCTCGACCTCATCGTCCTCATCTGCGAGCAGCTTCTGGACGATGCCGGCGACCGGGGACGGCACCTCGGTGTCGACCTTGTCGGTCGAGACCTCGAGCAGCGGCTCGTCGACGTCGACCTCTTCGCCGACTTCCTTCAGCCAGCGGGTGATGGTGCCCTCGGCGACGGACTCGCCGAGCGCAGGCATCTTGACCTCAGTGGTCTCGCCGTCTCCGCCGGAGGACTTCGCCGGCTTCGGCTCAGCGTCCGCAGCCTCGTCTGCCGACTCCTCAGCCTCATCGGCTGCCTCGTCCTCAGCGGGCGCGTCAGCCGACTCGTCGCTGTCCTGGGCTTCGGCCTCATCGGCAGCGTCTGCGTCGTCGGTACCAGCATCATCGGAGTCGTCGGAGGCGTCGCCGCTTCCATCGCCGATGATCGCAAGGTCGCCGCCGACCTCGACCTCATCGTCCTCGTCAGCAAGGATCTTCTCCAGCGTGCCGGCATACGGGCTCGGGATCTCGGTGTCGACCTTGTCCGTCGAGACCTCGAGCAAGGGCTCGTCGACCTCGACGGAGTCTCCGACTTCCTTCAGCCAACGGGTGACTGTGCCCTCGGTGACCGATTCACCGAGAGCCGGCATCTGCACTTTGTTGGACATATCGTTTCGTCTCCCTCGCTCTTAGCTGTGGAAATGAAGGGGCTTGCCGGACAGAGCCAGGGCGGCCTCGCCGATCGCCTCGTTCTGCGTCGGATGGGCGTGGATGAGTTCGGCGACCTCTTCGGGGAAGGCCTCCCAGTTGACGATGAGCTGCGCTTCGCCGGCCTGCTCGCTCAGGCGCGCGCCGATGCCGTGCACACCGAGGACCGGTCCGTCTTCAAGGCTGACGAGCTTGACCAGACCGGTGGTCTTGAGGATCGTCGACTTGCCGTTGCCGGCGAGGTTGTATTCGATCGTCTTGATCTTGTCCTCGCCGTGCTTCTCCTCAGCCTGCTTCTGGGTCAGGCCCACGGAGAAGATCTCCGGCTCGCAGTAGGTGACGCGCGGGATGCCCGATTCGACGATCGGAGCCGGGTCGAGTCCTGCGATCTCCTCGGCGACGAAGATGCCCTGGGCGAAGGAGCGGTGGGCCAGCTGCAGGCCGGGGACGATGTCGCCGACGGCGTAGATCGAACCGACGCCGGTGTGCTGGCGCTCGTCGGTGATGACGAAGCCGCGGTCCATCTCAATGCCCTGGTCTTCGAACCCGAAGCCCTCGGTGACCGGTCCGCGGCCGACGGCCACGAGGAGGACCGAGGCGTTGAGGACGGTGCCGTCCTCAAGGGTCACGTGCACGCCGTTGTCGTCCTGCTCGACGCTCTTGAACATCGTGCCGACGGTGAACTTGATCTTGCGCTTCTTGAAGGCGCGCTCGAGGTTCTTCGAGATCGTCGCGTCCTCATTGGCCACGAGGTTCGGCAGACCCTCGACGATGTGAACCTTCGAGCCCATCGAAGCCCACACGCTGGCGAACTCGACGCCGATGACGCCGCCGCCGAGCACGATCGCAGACTCCGGCACCTCGTCGTACTGCAGTGCCTGCTCGGAGGTCATGACGCGCCCGCCGATCTCGATGCCGATCGTCTTCGACGTCGAACCGGTGGCGAGGATGATGTTCTTGCCGGTCACGGTCATCGATCCGTCAGCCGTGGAGACCTCGACGGTGTCCTTGCCGGTCAGCTTGCCCTCACCGGCGATGTAGTCGATGCCGCGCGCCTTGACGAGTCCCTGCAGACCCTTGTAGTTGCGGTCGATGATGCCGTCCTTGAACTCCAGCACCTTGGCCATGTCGACGCCCTGGAGGTCGACGTTGATGCCGAAGGAAGCCGCCTCGCGGGCGGAATCCGCCACCTCGGCGGCGTGCAGCAGAGCCTTGGTCGGGATGCATCCGCGGTGCAGGCAGGTGCCGCCCACCTTGTCGCGTTCGACGAGCGCGACGCGCATATCGAGCTGGGAAGCGCGCAGCGCGGCAGCGTAGCCGCCCGTGCCACCACCCAGAATGACGAGGTCGTAGGTGTTGTTCGATTCGCTCACAGATTGCTCCTCGTTGAATGGATGAACTGCCGGGTCACGGCCTTTGCTTCCATCTTTCCACTAATTGCGGCAAATGTCGTACTTTCCGCCGCGGCTTCCTCGTAACTCTGCTCACGTCAGACCGTGTGTCCGTGAGAGCGTCACACTGCGGGGCGCAGCCACCGGTTCTGGCGGCTGCGCCCCGGAGCACCGCAGCAGGTGCTGTGTGCGCTGTGCTGATCAGCTGCGGTCGAGCTGTGCGGCGACCTCCACGAGGGTGCGGACCGGAACGCCGGTGCCACCCTTGGCGGTGTAGCCCCACGCTCCTTCGCCGTTGAAGGCCGGTCCGGCGATGTCGATATGGGCCCACTGCTGGTCCTCATCGACGAACTCGTTGAGGAACACGCCGGCAGCGAGCATGCCGCCCTCGCGCTTGCCGGTGTTCTTCAGGTCGGCGACCGTCGAATCGAAGTGCGAGCGGATCTCCTCCGGGAACGGCATCGGCCACATCTGCTCACCGGTGACCTCGGAGGCGAGGACGACGCGGTTGCGGGCGCCGTTGGTGCCCATCACACCGGAGACCCGGTTGCCGAGCGCGATGACCTGCGCGCCGGTGAGGGTGGCGATGTCGATGAGCAGATCCGGCTTCTCCTCCTGTGCGGCGACGAGCGCATCGGCGAGTACGAGGCGGCCCTCGGCATCCGTGTTGAGGACCTCGACGGTCTTGCCGCCGTAGATGCGGATGACATCGGAGGGACGCTGCGCATTGCCGCCGGGCATGTTCTCCGCCAGCGCCAGCCATGCGGTGACCCGCACCGGCAGCTTGAGATCAGCGGCAGCGAACACGGCCTGCGCGGCAGCGGCCGCACCGCCCATATCGCACTTCATGTCCTCCATCGCAGCGGCCGGCTTGAGCGACAGGCCGCCGGAATCGAAGGTGATGCCCTTGCCGACGAGTGCGAGATGCTTTGCGGCCTTGCGCGGCTTGTACTCCAGCTTCACCAGGCGCGGCCCGCGGCTGGAGCCCTTGCCCACGCCGATGAGGCCGCCGTAGCCGCCGGACTCCAGCGCCGCCTCGTCGAGGACGGTGACCTTGACCTTGCGGGACTTCGCCTGCTCGGTGACGGTCTGGGCGAAGGTCTCCGGGTAGAGGTCGAGCGGCGGCTGGTTGACGAGGTCGCGGCTGCGGTTGGTGGCGGCAGCGAGGATCTCGCCGCGGGCGACGCCGGCCTTCGAACCGGACGGGGTGAACACGGTCACGGAGCCGCAGCCGCCGACTTCCTCGGCGTTCGAACGGTAGGCGGTGTAGCGGTAGGCGCCGAGCACGGCACCGGTGGCCGTTGCCTCGGCTGCGGCCTCGGTCTGGGCGGGGAAGGCGATGGCGACGGTCTCGCCCTTCGTCAGCGACCGCACGGCGACGGCGGCGGCGCGGCGCAGCGCCTCATGCGCATCATCGGCGGCCAGCTCGCTCTCCAGGTCGAGTTCATCGAAATCGCCGAGGCCGGTCAGCAGCACCGAGCCGGCAGCGACGCCCTTGGGAGACGGGATCCGCGCCAGCGAACCGGCCTTGCCGGTGAAGCCGACAGCGGCGGCAGCGGCGACGAGCTCCTTGCTGAGCTTGGCTGCCAGCGACGCACCGGAGGGGATGGACACGGTGTCGCCGTCAGCGGCCGCACCGATGACCAGGACGTCGGCCTTGCTGCGGGTCGGATCCGATGTCGCAGCCTCGATCGTCAGTTCTGCAGTGGTCATTCTGTTCCTTTCCATAGACACAGATCACAGCAGGTTAGCCCTGCTCCGCCTCCTACCGTAGTCAATGCCGCGGCCGCCTGGGAGGAATCGGGGCTGCGAGATTCGGTGCGGCGGTGGCGTTCGCCTAGGATGAAAGGGTGTATTCGCTGATCTTCCGCACCCTGCTCACCCGCCTCGACGCGGAGACCGCCCACCACCTCAGCTTCTCCGGACTGCGCGCCATCGACCGTGTTCCGGGGCTGCGTCGGCTCAGCCGCGCGGTCATGAGCAGCGGCACCGCTGATCCCGCCGAGGTGCTCGGCCTGCCGTTCCCCAATCGCCTGGGCATGGCGGCCGGCTTCGACAAGAACGCTGTCGGCATCCGTGCGCTCACGCAGCTGGGCTTCGGGCATGTGGAGGTCGGCACTGTCACCGCCCACGGCCAGCCGGGCAATCCGCGGCCGCGGCTGTTCCGGCTGCTGGGCAACCGCGCGATCCTCAACCGCATGGGCTTCAACAACGACGGTGCGGCCGCCGCCCGCCTGCAGCTGCTGCAGGCACGGGCGGACATTGCGAAGCTGCCGGAGCAGCGGCGCCCGATCATCGGCGTCAACATCGGCAAGACGAAGGTCGTCGACGCCGCCGATGCGGCCGAGGACTACCGTCAGTCAGCTGAGCTGCTGGCTCCGCTGGCTGATTACCTCGTCATCAACGTCAGCTCGCCCAACACTCCGGGTCTGCGCGATCTGCAGTCGGCTGCTGCCCTCGAACCGATCATCACCGCGGTCCGGGAGGCCGCCGCCGAGGCGGTCGAGACTCCGCGTTCGACGCTCGGGCACGTGCCGCTGCTCATCAAGATCGCCCCGGATCTCGCTGATGAGGACGTCATCGCCATCGCCGATCTGGCGTTGCGCACCGGCGTCGACGGTCTCATCACGACGAACACGACGATCGACCGCAGTGTTCTCACCGGGTCGGATCGCGACTTCGCCGCCGCTGAGGCCGGTGGGATCTCCGGTGAGCCGCTGGCCGAGCGCGCCTTCGAGGTGCTGCGGCTGGTGCGCCGCCATGTGGGGGACCGGCTGAGCATCATCGCCGTCGGCGGCATCGCCGATGAACGCGATGCTGTGGCCCGGCTCGGTGCCGGTGCCGATCTCGTGCAGACCTATTCGGGTCTCATCTACGGCGGGCCGATGTGGCCCGGCCGCATTCTGCGCGCACTGCGCCGGCGCGCCTGACTGCCCGGGCGCGCACACCTCGGGGGCGGTTATCAGGCCGTGAGTCTCAGGACGGGTACTGGCCGCGCTTGACCTGGGGCTTGGGGATGCGCAGCACCCGCAGCTGCACGGCGCGCATGACGGCATAGAAGGTCAGCCCGCGCTCGAGCTTCTCCTTGCCGCCGAACTTCGTGGCCATCCGGCCCTTGAGAACGTAGTTGAGGATGAAGCAGTCGATGATGACGAGGACGATGAGGCCGTAGACGGCGTAGCTCGTGATGACCTGCACCTGGGCGGTGTTGATGATGAAGCCGATGAGCAGCACCACGAAGGCGAAAGGGATGAACAGCTCGCCGATCGAGAACCGGGCGTCGACGAAATCGCGCACATAGCGGCGCTGCGGGCCGCGGTCGCGGGGCCCCAGATACTTCTCATTGCCCTCCATGAGACCGATGCGCGCCTCATCGCGCTTGCGTCGGATCTCGGCCTTCGCCTGCTTGTTCGCCTCGCGCCGGTTGTCGCCGACGAGCGGCTGCCGGCGGGCGGCCTGCTGCTGCGAGCGCTTGGGCGTCGGGCGGTTCTTCTTCGCCTCGGCCGGGTTGCTCACCTGGGCAGTCTCCTCGGCCGGGCTCGCTGCGGCAGCATCAGCGCCCGTCGATGCTGCGGCGGCGTCATTCTGAGAGTTCTTCTTCCGTCCAAACACGCCCACCATGGTATCCGACGATAGAATCGGCCTATGACTCAGCTGAACCGCACTGCACTCACCTCCCGTCTCGATGCCGTCTACGAGGATGTCCTCGACCGCCTGCGCGAACTCGTCGCGATCCCCTCGCTGGCGTGGCCGACAGCCGATCCCGCCCACGTCGACGCCACCGCCGCAGCCGTTGCGCGGATGGCCGAACCGCTGGGATTCGACTCCGTTGAGATCCTGCGCGCGGAGAATCCGGACGGCACCCCCGGCTTCCCTGCTGTCGTCGCCAGCCGTCAGGCGCCGGCCGGGCGGCCGACCGTCGTCCTCTACGCACATCACGATGTGCAGCCGGCCGGTGACCTCGAGGCGTGGGAGACCCCGCCGTTCGAGGCGACGATTCGCGGAGACCGCATGTACGGCCGCGGCTCGGCCGATGACAAGGCCGGCATCCTCGTCCATCTCACCGCCCTGCAGCTGCTCGGCGATGAGCTCGGCGTGGGCGTCGTCCTCTTCATCGAAGGTGAGGAGGAGATCGGCTCGCCGAGCTTCCGCAGCTTCCTGGAGACCTACCGCGACAAGCTCTCCGGCGATGCGATCATCGTCGCCGACTCCTCCAACCTCGCCTGCGGCACGCCGGCGCTGACGACGAGCCTGCGCGGCATGGCCGGCCTGGAGTTCACCGTCCGCACGCTCAGCCACTCGGTGCACTCGGGCATGTACGGCGGCGCGGTGCCCGATGCGACCCTGGCGATGACGAAGCTGCTCGCGAGCCTCCACGACGACGCCGGCCAGGTTGCCGTCGCCGGCCTGCATTCCGCGCCCGAGGCGGCAGCTGAGTACGGAGACGAGCCGCTGGGCACCGACACGGTCGCCCTCGCCGGCACCGAGCTCATCGGCCGCGGTTCGATCGCCTCGCGCCTGTGGCACCAGCCGTCCATCACCGTCATCGGCATCGACACCCCGAATGTCGATGACTCCTCGAACACGCTGCTGGCCAGCGTGCGGGCGAAGATCTCGATCCGCCTGGCGCCGGGGGAGAAGCCGGCCGAGGCGCTGGCCGCCGTCAAGGTGCATCTGCAGGAGCATGTGCCCTTCGGTGCGGAGCTGGAGTTCGGCCCCGAGGAGTCGGGTGCGCCGTGGAGTGCCGATGCCGCCGACCCGGTCATCGCCACCGCGCTGGACGCGCTGAGCGAGGGATTCGGAGTCGACGCCGTGCAGATGGGCCTGGGCGGTTCGATCCCGTTCATCGCCGACCTCGTCGAGGTGTTCCCGTCCGCCTCGATCCTCGTCACCGGCATCGAGGACCCGGACACCCGCGCGCACAGCCCGAACGAATCGCTGTATCTGCCGGATTTCCGCTCCGCGATTATCTCCGAGGCGCTGCTGCTCGACCGGCTCGCCCGCTACTGAGCGCAGAGCTGCCGGGCGGCAGCTGCCGCTTGGGCGCCGCAGCTCATCCACAAGGACAGGTGCTGCAGCCGGCCAGCAGTGGAATAATGGCGACACGATGAACGTTGCCCAGGCGACGACCCCCTCGGAACCGGATACGCATTCCAGGCGCGGAACCGGGGGACGAACGCCGGAACCGCAGCCCAGGCTCAGCCGGCTGCACGATGCGAACTGAATGTAAGGAGACCGCATGACCGCCACGCAGGACACGAGCGCCGCCCACGAAGTCAACCTCACTTCCGTGGCGGCCGAGAAGGTGCGCAGCCTGCTGGAGCAGGAGGGTCGCGACGACCTGCGCCTGCGCGTCGCCGTGCAGCCCGGCGGCTGCTCGGGCCTCATCTACCAGCTGTACTTCGATGAGCGGTTCCTCGACGGCGATGCCGTGCGCGACTTCGACGGCGTCGAGGTCATCGTCGACCGGATGAGCGTTCCGTACCTCAACGGATCGACGATCGACTTCTCCGACACCATCGAGAAGCAGGGCTTCACAATCGACAACCCGAACGCTGCAGGCTCGTGCGCCTGCGGTGACTCCTTCAGCTGAGCCCAGCTGCATTCTGAGTCCACCCACCCTCCATGTCGCAGAACCTGGACGATCTCCGCGCCGTCGGCGTCATCACCGGGATCGACCAGGTTCTGTCTGCATATCGGGCCGGCCTGTTCCCGATGGGCATCGGCCCGCACGGCGGCCGGCCGATCGGCTGGTGGGCGCCGCTGGCCCGCGGCGTGCTGCGGCCCGGACAGCTGCGCGTCTCCCGCTCTCTGCGCCGTTCGCTCAAGCGCTTCACCTGGTCTGTCGACGCGGCCTTCGCCGAGGTGGTGGCCGGCTGTGCGGATCCCAGCCGGGACGGCGCCTGGATCACCCCGCAGATCGCAGAGCTGTATGCGGGCCTCCACGCGGCCGGACATGCGCACTCGATCGAGGTCTATGAGGAGGGCGCGCTCGTCGGCGGTCTCTACGGGGTCGCCTTCGACGGTGTGTTCTGCGGCGAGTCGATGTTCCACACGCGCCGGGACGCCTCCAAAGCCGCACTCGTCCGGCTCGTCGAACTGCTCGACAGCGCCGACGACGACACTCCGTGGATCATCGACACACAGTGGCAGACATCACACTTGGAGTCCCTCGGCGTGTCGGAGATCAGCGGCTACGAGTACCTCGAAGCGCTCAGCGCCGCGCGGGGCGGCCATCATTTCCAGGTGTTTCAAAGGAAATGAGCAGTCAGAAGTGAATTTCTACCTCTTGTAGCGGTAAGGTGGACGAGAACAAAGTCAGTGTTCGGCGATTCGTGTGCGCCCTCTCCGTCTGAGGCGGCCAGCGATGAGCTGACAAAGTTGCGAAAGGCTGCACGTGGATTCTCAGAATCAGCCAGTCCGCTCGGGACTGTCCGCCTGGGCCAAGCGGCTCGGCGTCTTGGGTGCCCTGGGCGCTGTAGCGCTGCTTTCCGGCTGCTCGAAGGAGCACTGGGAAGTCGGATTCCTCCCCCCGGAGTCGAAGGGAGCGACGACCCACACTGATGACTACATCAGCCTGTGGAACGGCGGCTGGATCGCCGCACTCATCGTCGGCTTCGTGACCTGGGGTCTGCTGCTCTGGTGCGTCGTCGCCTACCGCCGGCGCAAGCACGAGCGCGGACTGCCCGTCCAGCTGGCATACAACATGCCGATCGAGATCCTCTACACGGTCGTGCCGATCATCCTCGTCGTCGGCTTCTTCTTCGAGACCGTCAAGGCCATCGAGCAGACCTCCAACGATGACACCCCCGGTGAGGTCGTCATCGAGGTCGTCGGCAAGCAGTGGGCGTGGGACTTCAACTACGTCACCGAAGACGTCCACTACTCCAGCACGCAGGTCAACCTCGACGGCACTGAGGCTGCCGCCGACAAGGTCCCGGTCCTGTACCTGCCGTCGAACACCGATCTTGAGATCAAGCTCCGCTCGCGCGATGTCATCCACTCGTTCTGGGTTCCCGCCTTCCTGGAGAAGCGCGATATGATCCCCGGCCGCGAGTCCTCGCTGCACTTCCAGGCCCTCAAGGAAGGCAAGTACATGGGCAAGTGCGCTGAGCTCTGCGGTGAGTTCCACTCGGAGATGATCTTCGACGTCGAGGTGGTGCCGATGGACGCGTACATCGAGTACACCGACTCGCTGCGCGAGGCTGGCAACACCGGCACCCTCGGTCCTGAGTACGACCGCACGGACTGGTACAAGAACCCACATGAAGGAGGGGATGACGAGTGACCGCAGTCGCAGATGGCAACCGCACAGTCACAGTCGACCAGGCACCTGTGCCCAAGAGTCTGGGCAAGGTCATCGTCAACTGGATCACGTCTACTGACCACAAGACGATCGGGTACATGTACCTGATTGCGTCCTTCGCGTTCTTCTGCATCGGCGGCGTCATGGCGCTCGTCATCCGGCTCGAGCTCTTCGAACCGGGCATGCAGATCCTGGAGACCAAGGAACAGTACAACCAGCTGTTCACCATGCACGGCACGCTCATGCTGCTGATGTTCGCGACCCCGCTGTTCGCCGGCTTCGCCAACGTCATCATGCCGCTGCAGATCGGCGCACCCGATGTGGCGTTCCCGCGCCTCAACGCCTTCGCCTTCTGGCTGTTCCTCTTCGGCAGCCTCATCGCCTGCGCCGGCTTCCTCACCCCGCAGGGTGCCGCATCCTTCGGCTGGACCGCCTACGCGCCGCTGTCGAACACGACGTTCACACCCGGCATCGGCGGACACATGTGGGTGATGGGCCTCGCCTTCCAGGGCTTCGGCACCATCCTCGGCTCGGTGAACTTCATCACCACCATCATCACGATGCGTGCACCGGGCATGACGATGTTCCGCATGCCGATTTTCACCTGGAACACCCTCATCACCGGCATCCTCGTGATGATGGCCTTCCCGCCGCTGGCCGCCGCTCTGCTCTCGCTCGGCGCCGACCGCATCCTCGGTGCGCACGTCTTCAGCCCGGAGAACGGCGGCCCGATCCTGTGGCAGCACCTCTTCTGGTTCTTCGGACACCCTGAGGTCTACGTCATCGCACTGCCGTTCTTCGGCATTGTGTCGGAGATCTTCCCGGCCTTCAGCCGCAAGCCGATCTTCGGCTACAAGGGTCTCGTCTACGCGACGATCGCCATTGCCGCCCTGTCCGTGACCGTGTGGGCACACCACATGTACGTCACCGGCGCTGTGCTGCTGCCGTTCTTCGCCTTCATGACGATGCTCATCGCAGTCCCGACCGGCGTGAAGATCTACAACTGGATCGGCACCATGTGGCGGGGTTCGCTGACCTTCGAGACCCCGATGCTCTGGTCGCTCGGCTTCCTCGTCAGCTTCGTGTTCGGTGGCATCACCGGCGTCGTGCTGGCCAGCCCGGCCATGGATCAGCAGCTGTCCGACTCGTACTTCGTCGTCGCTCACTTCCACTACGTCATCTTCGGCACCGTGGTGTTCGCGATGTTCGCCGGATTCTACTTCTGGTGGCCGAAGTGGACGGGCCGGATGCTCGATGAGACCCTCGGCAAGATCCACTTCTGGATCCTGTTCATCGGCTTCCACGCCACCTTCCTCGTCCAGCACTGGATGGGTGCCGACGGTATGCCGCGTCGCTACGCTGACTTCCTGCCGCAGGACGGCTGGACCTGGATGAACCAGATCTCGACCGTCGGCGCGCTGATCCTCGGCGTCTCGATGATCCCGTGGTTCTGGAACGTCTGGGTTACCGCCCGCAAGGCGCCGAAGGTGACGGTGAACGACCCGTGGGGATACGGCTCCTCACTGGAGTGGGCTACCTCCTGCCCGCCGCCGCGTCACAACTTCACCTCGCTGCCGCGCATCCGCTCGGAGCGCCCGGTGTTCGACGCCAACCATCCTGAGCTCCTGGAGCTCGCCGGCCACCCGGCTGATGCCTACTCGATGATCGAGAAGAAGGAGACCGCCAAGTGAAGACTTCTGCCATCATCTTCTCTTCGGGAGTGTTCTTCTTCATTCCCATCGCGATCGTCTACGGCATCCTGACCGACTTCAAGGAACTCGTCGGCTTCCCGGCGATCCTCCTGCTCGGCGGCATGGCCGTGATGATCGGCGGCTACCTGTTCCTGCAGCACCGCAGCGTCGGTGACACCCCGATGGACCGCCTCGACGGGGAGATCTCCGACGAGCATTACGAGTACGGCTTCTACAGCCCGTGGAGCTGGTGGCCGATCCTCATCGCCGCTGGCGCCGGAACGTGCTTCCTCGGCGTTGCCGTCGGATGGTGGATCTTCCCGTTCGGTGCCGTCGTCGCCTTCATCGGCGTCATCGGCCTCGTCTTCGAGTACGATCGGGGCAACCACGCCCACTGACGCTTGAAGCGCAGCATCTGATGATCCTGGCAGGACTCCTCCTGCCGGGATCATCTGTTTTGCCACCGGGGTTCGTCGCGTCGCCTTGCTGTTCCTGCGCGGCCCACCGCCGTTCCCGAGGTGGTCGCCGCCTTCTCCGCCCGCCGCCCGTTGCAAACGCAGCAACCTGCTCGGTTTGACGCGCGCGGAGGCGATCGTGTGCCTCGCGCCCCGCAATCGCGTTCTCGCGGCTTTGGCTCTCCCCATCCGATAACGGCTCCACATCCAGATGACGCTGTCGCACACACGCGCTGCGCTCTCCGGCGTTGGGCACCCCTGGCGGGTGGAGTTCCCTTTCGACTATGCCGAGTGGAATCAGCGTGCCACAGCGGGCCTTAGTGCCGACCGCTTTGGCGCAGCGCGCCAGGGGAATGGTGCGCCAGGGCATTGGCAGGTGCGTTAGCACGCTGCTGCCTACACGACTGACCACAGTGACGCCCCTTTGCGGCGCTAGCACCTGCCGGTAGAGAACCATCCCCGGATGTGCGTTCGCAGGTCTGCTGGGGACGCTGAACGCTGGGATCTGCGTCTCGATGAGCCTCGCTGCGATGGAACTCGCATCTCATCTGGCTACACGTGGAGGCGTGGGACGTCGCCGGGCGTTGTGCTCTCAGCGGAGTCAGCTTTGAGGCCGCGGCAGCCGTTCTCCGCCCGCGGATGCTGCTCGATTTCAGCGGTACCAGCTGTGCTGCGCGATCCTGGACCGCGCGAAGGGAAGCAGGCGGCGCTGCCAGGGGACCAGGCATGCAGATCGGGCGGAACGCCTCATGCTGCCCGCAACTGGCATCGCAAGCCAAGGCTTGCGGGCTGGTTGGCTGCCCGTCTGCAGGGCTTCACGCAGGGTTCCCCGCAGTGCATCAACGGCTGCGCCTCGTGAGCGGAACCTTTCGAAGAAGTCGTCCGCACGCGGAGGACGCAACCACCACCTCGGCAACGGGACGAGAATGCACGGAGTCCGCAAGCAAGGAGCCTGACGGGCATCCACGAGCCTAGGGAGCAGGAACGGCGAAGGGCGCCAGTCATCGTGACTGGCGCCCTTCAGCGCATGCAGGATCTGCCGGCAGATCAGTGCTCGGTCTGCGAACCTGATCCAGCGCCGACCTCAGCGAGGTGGTGATCATGGTGAGCTGCATCGAGCTCCTCCTTGGTCACCGGTGCGACGCGATCCTCGTAGAAGTACTTTGCGATCGTGGCGCGGCGCCGCTCGCCCTTGGAGATCTTGCCGTCGGGGCCAGGCTCAGCCGGGATGTAGCGCGGCGACTCGTACGCCATGAGCTTCCACAGCTTGTGCGGATCCAGCGGCTTGTGGCGCTCCTGGAACTCACCGTGCGGCAGGCGGATGATCTCGCCGGACTCGAAGCCGTGCAGGACGATCTCGCGATCCTTCCGCTGCAGGCCAAGGCAGATGCGCTTCGTGATGACGTATCCGAGAATCGGTCCAAGGAAGAACAGGGTCCGGAAGATGTAGATCATGTCGTTGAGCGACATGTGGAAGAACACTGCCATGAGGTCACCGGAGGCGGCTGCCCACATGACGCAGTACCACACGACTGCTGCAACACCGATCGCAGTGCGCGTCGGGTTGTTGCGCGGACGATCAAGGACATGGTGCTCGCGGTAGTCCTTCGTCAGCCAGGCCTCGAAGAACGGCCAGATCGCCATCGCGCCGAAGAGCACGAGCGCAGCAAGCAGAGCCGTGTTGATGTTGAGGCTGAGCGGCAGACCGAAGATGTAGACCTCGAGCCAGCCCGGCACGATACGGAGGTAGCCGTCCATCCAGCCGATGTACCAGTCAGGCTGCGTACCTGCGGACACGGGGGAGGGATCGTACGGGCCGTAGTTCCAGACAGCATTGATCGTGAAGATGCCGGACAGGAACGACAGCAGCGCGAAGATCATGAAGAAGAAGCCGCCGCCCTTGGCCGCGAAGGTCGGGAGGATCGGTTCGCCGACGACGTTGCGTTTCGTATGACCAGCGCCGGGCCACTGGGCGTGCTGGTGGACCACGACGAACATCAGGTGGATCGCGATGAAGGCGATGATGAGCGCCGGGACGATCATGATGTGCAGCGTGTAGAGGCGCGAGACGATGTCGACACCGGGGAACTCGCCTCCGAAGAGGAAGAACGAGATGTAGGTGCCGATGAGCGGAATCGACTTGAGCAGGCCGTCGATGATGCGCAGGCCGTTACCGGACAGCAGGTCGTCAGGCAGCGAGTAGCCGGTGAAGCCTGCAGCCATGCCGAGGGCGATGAGGGCGATGCCGACCATCCAGTTGATCTCACGCGGGCGACGGTAGGCGCCGGTGAAGAAGATGCGCAGAGCGTGGACCGACACAGCGACCATGAACAGCAGCGCTGCCCAGTGGTGCATCTGGCGGATGAACAGACCGCCGCGGATTTCGAAGGAGATCGCGAGGGTCGATTCGTAGGCCTCGGACATCTCAACGCCCTGCAGCGGGACGTAGGGGCCTTCGTAGATCGCGTGGCCCATGGCCGGCTTGAACCAGAAGGTCAGGAACGTGCCGGTGAGCACGAGGATGATGAAGGTGTACAGCGCCACCTCACCGAGCATGAACGACCAGTGAGAAGGGAAGATCTTGCGTCCGAATTCACGGACCATCTTCGAGGCGCCGACGCGGGTCTCGGCGAAAGCAGCTGCCTTACCGATCGCGGTGGTGGGTTCTTGAGGCGTCGTCATTCTACCGAAGTCTCCCTCATGTTGATCTCCCAGAAGGTCGGTCCGACGGGCTCAGGGAAGTCACGCTGAGCCACGAGGTATCCCTCGTCGTCGACGGCGATCGGCAGCTGGGGCAGCGGGCGCTTTGCCGGTCCGAAGATGACCGCGCAGTGGTTTGTCACGTCAAAGGTCGACTGGTGGCACGGGCACAGCAGGTGGTGAGTCTGGTGCTCATAGAGTGCGACCGGGCAGCCGACGTGGGTGCAGATCTTGGAGTAGGCGACGATACCGTCGACACCCCAGTCTTCCTTCTCAGGATCCGTATTCAGTTCGCGCGGGTCGACACGCATGAGGAGCACAGCGGCCTTGGCCTTCTCGTCGAGCGGGTGCTCCGACTCGTGCATCTTCTCCGGGATGACGTGGAAGGCCGAGCCGATGGTGACCTCTTCGGCGCGGATGTAGCGATCCTCCTCGGGCACCATGCCGGAGTCCTGGCACAGGCGGACGCCCGGTCCCCACAGGGTGTTGAAGAGGCTGTCACCGGGCAGCGGGCCGAGGTCGCGGAAGACGAGGACGGCCGGAAGCGGAGCGATTGCGACAGCAGCGATGAGGGTATTGCGCAGGAACGGACGGCGGGCGATGCCCGACTCCTCCTTGGCCTGGTTGAGGATCTCGATGGCGACAGCCTGATCCTCTTCCGAGCCCTCGACGTCGTGCCGATCCTCGACGACTTCGGCATCCGGAATGAGCTGACGTGCCCACAGGATGACGCCGATGCCGATGCCGGCAAGCGCCGCAGTAGCAGAGATGCCGAATGCCGTGTTCTGCAGGCGCAGATTGTCGTAGGTTCCCGGCTCGGAGTCGAACAGGAAGTACGACACGATGAACCCGATGGTGCCGATCATCGAGACGATGAACCACAGGGCGATCTGGCGTTCGGTGATGCGCTCTGCCTGCGGCGAGCTGTCAGTGACTCGTGGCTTGTGTTCGGGCAGACCTGGGTTGGTGTGCCCGTTCACCTGCTCGAGCTGGCTGCCGGCTTCGGCAGTGAGATGCTTCGAGGTCATTCGCTTCCTCGTCTATAACTCGATACGGATGAAAACTTGCGGGTTACTTCGAACGCGAGGACAGCCACATCGTGATGCCGATGACGCCTGCGAGGCCGAAGAACCAGATGAACAGACCCTCAGACACCGGTCCGAGCGAGCCCAGGGAGAAGCCGCCAGGAGGGGTTTCCTCGGTGACTTCCTTGATGTAGGCGATGACGTCGCGCTTCTGCTCCGGGGAGAGGTTCGCGTCGTTGAAGATCGGCATGTTCTGCGGGCCGGTCTGCATGGCCTCGTAGAGGTGCTTCTCGGAGACACCGGAGAGGCTCGGTGCGTACTTGCCGCGGGTCAGAGCACCGCCGGCGCCGACCACGTTGTGGCACATGGCGCAGTTGGTGCGGAAGAGTCCACCGCCGGCTGCTGCGTCGCCGTTTGCCGGATCCAGGTACTCGTCCTCCGGAACTGCCGGTCCGGGGCCGAGGGATGCGACGTAGGCGGCCATCTGGCGGGTCTGCTCTTCGCTGAACTGCGGCTGCTTGACCTGGGCCTGCGGACCCATCATCTGCAGCGGCATGCGGCCGGTGCCGACCTGGAAGTCGACAGCGGCTGCGCCAACGCCGATGAGGCCGGGGCCGTTCTCAGTGCCCTCGCCGTTCATGCCGTGGCAGGTCGCGCAGTTGGTGATGAAGAGCTTGTTGCCCTCCTCGATATCCGAGGCGGAGTACTCTTCAGCATTCGCAGTGCTCGATCCGGTGAACGCGGCGTAGGCGCCTCCGGTGAGGAGGAGGCCGACGAGCAGAAGCACAACGAGTGCCATCGGGTGCCGGCGTCGTTCCGCTAGAAGCTTCACTAGTTAGTCCTTTTGTTGCAGGTGTACCAGGTGTGAGGTCTCAGAGACTCGTCACATCAGGATGTAGATGACGAAGAAGAGTCCGACCCACACGATGTCGACGAAGTGCCAGTAGTACGACATGCAGATGGCGAAGGTCGCCTCACGGTGACCGAAGCGCTTCGCTGCGTGGGCGCGGCCGATGACGAGCAGGAAGGCGAGGAGTCCGCCGAGCACGTGCAGGCCGTGGAAGCCGGTGGTCAGGTAGAAGACCGAACCGTAGGCGTTGGAGTTGATCGCGATGCCCTCGGAGACGAGGGTTGCGTACTCAAGGACCTGTCCGCCGATGAAGATCGCGCCGAGGATGAAGGAGAGGTAGTACCACTCGACCATGCCCCAGGATCCGATGTTCAGCAGGCTGCCGGTGCGGCGCGGCTTGAAGTGCTCAGCCTTGAACACACCGAACTGGCAGGTGACGGACGAGAGCACCAGGATCGTCGTGTTGATCGAGGCGAACACGACGTCGTGCTTGGCGGTCTCGGCTTCCCACATCTCGGGCACAACGGACCGGATGGTGAAGTACATGGCGAAGAGCGCGGCGAAGAACATCAGCTCGCTCGACAGCCACACGATGAAACCAACGGTCGTCGTGTTGGGCCTGTTTACGACTGGATGAACCGGCGCTGTGGAAGTTGCAGTGGCAGTAGACACGATCCCATTATTACCCAGTCCGCAGGGTAAATTCACCTTTTGCTCAGCTATGCGGCTGAGTTTTTCTACAGCGTGTGGAATTTCCCGCGAGAACTCGCGGATCGCCCGCTTCGGACAGTCTGATGCTGTCTGCGTGTCGGAGCGGCGCTGCAGCCCGAACCGGCTGTCCTCCCTCCTCAGCGCCGGCGCTCGCACCGTGTCACCGGTCATTTCCCAGCGCGGCTGCTCACGCCGTGGTGCCTGTCCTGTCTGCTCTGTGGCGGGTTGGGTCAGCGGTGCGCAGGACGCGTAGGATGTGCAGGACGTTCCGGTCACGGCGCGTCCGGTGTCCGCGATCCACCCTCCCTCGTGTGAAAGGCCTCTATGTCTGTCCACTCCTCTGCAGCTGATGCTCCTGCGACCGTCTCCGGTGTGCGGGAGTGGCCGGATCTTCTCGTTGCGCTCATGAACAAGGAGCACCTCGATGCGGCCACCGCCAGCTGGGCGATGGACGAGATCATGTCCGGCCGCGTGCCGGACGTCACGATGGCGGCGTTCCTCGTCGCACACCACGCCAAGGGCGAAACCGTCGAAGAGATCACCGGGCTCGTCGAGGCGATGATGGGCCATGCCGTTCCCCTCGAAGGCCTCTCCGATGCAGTCGACATCGTCGGCACCGGCGGCGACCGCGCCAAGACAGTGAACGTGTCATCGACTGCATCGTTCGTCATCGCAGCCACCGGTCAGCGCGTCGTCAAGCACGGCAACCGGGCCACCTCCTCGGCTTCGGGCTCAGCCGATGTGCTCGAGACCCTCGGCCTCGTGCTCGACCTGACACCCGAGCAGTCGCGAGAGCTCGCCGATGAGGTCGGCATGGCGTTCTGCTTCGCCAATGTCTACCATCCTGCGATGCGCTTCATCGCTCCGGTGCGCCGGGCGATCAAGGTGCCCTCGGCCTTCAACATCCTGGGGCCGCTGACGAATCCGGCGCGCACGCGCGCGACCGCGATCGGCGTCGCCCGCCGGGAGATGGCTCCGCTCGTGGCTGGCGTGCTCGCGCGCCGCGGAGACTCCGCTGTCGTGTTCCGCTCCCAGGACGGTCTGGACGAGCTGAGCAACACAGCGGTCAACGACGTGTGGGAGGTGCGTGACGGCCGCATCGAGCACAGCGAGTTCGACGCCCGCGACCTCGGCTTCCCGCGTGTGACGAAGGACGATCTGCGCGGCGGTGACCCTGAGTTCAACGCCCGCGCCATCCAGAGCGTGCTCGCCGGTGAGCATTCGCCCGTGCGCGACATCGTGCTGCTGAACGCGGCCGCGGCTCTCGTCGCTGCAGATGCGAACGCAGACGGCAACTTCACCAGCCGGCTCGAAGGCAAGGTCGCAGTGGCCCGTGAGCACCTCGACGCGGGTGCAGCCTATGAGAAGCTGCAGGAGCTCATCAGCGCCTCGCAGCGCCTGTCCGGCCGGGAGGCTGCCGACAGCTGAGTCGCACTGAGCGCCGCTGCCGAGGCGTCGGGCGCCGCGGCGACCGGCAGCCGAACTCAGCGCATCCGGCGGGTTCCAGCGTCCGCCTCGGGAGCGGTCCCGGCAGCAAACCCGCTGGAGTGCAGGCCATAGGTGTGGCCGCGCACCGGCAGAGCCCAGGCGCCGCTGACCGACAGCAGCCGCGTATGTGGCTGCAGCAGCCAGCGCAGCACGATATCGGTCTCCTCCTCATAGGTGCTGGCACCGCCTTCCACCGGCTCATCAACATGCTCAGCGGTCAGCTGCAGCGCTGAGACGATCTCCGCAAGCCGGCTCAGGTGGACCGCGTGGGCGGATCCGGCGAGCTTGCCGTAGCGGATGAGCGCCACATCGAAACCGGCAGCCGAGCTGTGTTCGTCGCGCGGCTGGGCGGCGACGAGCTCGGGGATCCGGTAGAGGCTGCGCCGCTGCTCATCGGCCACTGTGGTGCGCAGCAGATCGGCAGCCAGGTCACGGATCTCGGCAGCACGCTCGTAGCGCTGCTCGCTGCTGGCGGTCAGCATCGCTTGCCGGATCTGCGCCAGCAGCCCGGCCGAGCTCCCGCCGAGGAAGCTGATGAGATCGCCGAGCTGCGCCATGTACTCCTCGCGGTCCTGTCCTGCGCACGGGCCGGCGCACTTTCCCATCTCCGCTGCGGCGCATGGGGTGCGGTGGGCCGCAGCAGCCGACTGTGTGCAGCGTTTGACGGTGACGATGCGTTCGAGGGTGTCTTTGATCCGCTGGGCGGTGCCCTGGGAGCGGAAGGGCCCGAGGCGCGGGAAGCGTTCCGGCCGGTCGGCCGCCGGTGGGGTGCGGGTCACCGACAGGCGCGGATAAGGTTCATCGGTCAGGCGCAGCCAGGCGCGTCTGTCCGGGTACTTCGAACGGCGGTTGTACGGCGGCTGCAGCTCTGCGATGAGTCGGACCTCGCGGACATGCGCTTCGAGCACGGTGTCGCAGGTCAGTGTCGACACCTCTTGGGTGGCGGTGACCATCTCTGTCATCCGTCCGCGTGTCTCACCGGCGTTGAAGTACTGGCGCACCCGGGCGGCCATATTGCCGCTGGTGCCGATGTAGAGCGTCCGGCGTGAGCCGTCGAGGAACATGTAGACGCCGGGCTGGGCGGGGACGTCGCGGGCCAGGTGGGACTTCTGCTGTCGCTTCTGCCAGCCGGCGGTGCGCACGGTGCCGAGCTCTTCGAGGGTGGTGATGCCGAAGGACCCGAACCGTTCGAAGAGGTGGTGGAGGATCTCGTTCGTTGCCCGCGCATCGTCGAGCGCCCGGTGCGCCGGCGAGGTTGTGGTGGCGAAGTGCTCGGCAAGTGTTGATAGCTTGTGGTTGCGCACCTCGGGACGCGGTACGACATGCCTGGCCAGTTTGACCGTGTCGAGGACGTGCGGATTCGGCCAGGTGTAGTCGAGACGGGCGCATGCGGCTTTGAGGAAGCCGATGTCGAAGCCTGCATTGTGTGCGACGAGCACGCAGCCGCGGCTGAACTCCAGGAAGCTCGGCAGCACAGCATGGATCGAGGGCGCTCCGGCGACCATGCCGTTGGTGATGCCGGTCAGGCGCTCGACGAAGGAGGAGATCACTGCGTGTTCGGGGCGCACGAGGGTGGAGAACTCGCCGATGACCTCACCGCCGCGGGTCTTGACCGCACCGATCTCCGTGATCTCCTCCCGCTGCGCGTGCGCGCCGGTCGTCTCGAGGTCGACGATGACGAAGGTGACGTCGTACAGGGGAGTGCCGACATCGGCGAAGGAGAGCTGTCCGCTGCGCGGCTGCGCGGTCTGGTCGAACAACGGCGGCTGCTGGTGGGCTGGCATAGAGCACATGATGTCATTCACCGCAGACATCGCAGCCGCACATGGCAGCAGCGGCCGCGGAGTGCGGTGCGCAGACAGCGATGTCCGTGCCTGCTCCTAGTGTCGGAGATGACCGCTCACCACTGCAGAGATGTCAAGGAGCTCATCATGTTCATCGAATGCACTCACCCTGACCACGTCGTCGATGCCGCAGGCCGTGTCGACTGCCCAGATCCGCGCTGCCTGGTCGCCGCGATCGACCGCAGCACGACCGGTCTGGCCCCGAACCCCATGGACCGACTGCCGCGCCAGCGGCCCGAGTGGATCCTCTCAAGCCCGGACGTGCTCGAAGAGGGGGAGGTGGAAGCGCTGGCGATCCTCGGTGATGCCGGGCTCATCCCGCAGATCGTCAGCCCTGGTTTGGATGACGCCGCCAGCGGAATGCGGCCGGTGGGTCTCCACGGCGCCGGTGCACCTGGGGTGCGCGGCGCCTGAGGGATCGCGGCGGCGCTGCCGCTCAGACTTGTGCGCCGTCGCCGTCGTCGGGGGACCGGTGCTCGGGCAGGTGCCGGATGACGATCACTGTGCTCAGCAGGATCACCACGATGATGACGGCGAGCACGAATCCGGGCAGCGCCCGGAGGATGAAGGCGCTCAGGAGCAGTGCGATGATGCCGCCGATGAGCCCGAGGAGGCCGAGCACGAACAGCGGCGGGGCGGTTCGCCAGCCGACCGGTGCCGGTTCCGGAGGATGCCATTCCTCGTCCTCGGCCAGGGCATCGCGGATCTCGTCCGCCGACATCTCCGGGACAAAACCGTAGTCCCGGTTGATTCCGGAGACGAGCTCGCTCCACTCATCGTCGGCGACGCGTTCGCCGTCTCCGAGGGAATCCCAGGTCGGATCGGTGCGACCGTCATCGGAACCGTGCTCATCGTCAGAAGAAGACGACATCCTCAGCCTCTCCCGTCCGACTGCAGAGATCCGAGGTTGTCGAGGATCTCAGAGACGATGAGCTCTGCGTCGTAGTCAACGGTCGCAACGTGATAGCTGCGCCGCAGCATGACAATGCGCAGCGGAGCGAGCAGCGCGCTGCGCAGCAGCCGTGCCGTACGAGGCCCAACCACATGGTCAGCGGTCGACAGACACAGTGTCGTCGGCGCTGTCACCTGCCACAGGCGGCGGCGCACTCCGATGAGTCCTCGATAGAAGGAGGCGACAGCAGCCACCGGAGTCCGGGTGTATGCGTGCTCGGCGGCGCCGGGCAGCGCGATGTCACCGCCGATGCCGGGAACCGACCGGACGACGAAGCGCAGGGCCGGGGTCAGCGGAGCCAGGGGAGAGTCAACATACAGCGCGGGGTTGATGAGCACGAGGCGGTCGACGAGATCTGGATGCTCAGCTGCCAGAGACAGAGCCAAGGCGCCGCCCATCGACAGTCCCACCACCACGATCGAGTCGTGGTCAGCGGCCAGATCGAGCAGATCGGCCTCTGCATCACCCTGCCAGTCCGCCCAGCCGGTGCGGCTCATCTCCTGCCAGGTTGTGCCGTGGCCTGCGAGTCGCGGCACGCTGACGGTCGCATCCGCGGCATCGGCGACTGCATGAGCCATTTCAGTGAAGACGGCAGGTGAGCCGGTGAAGCCATGGATGAAGAGCACCGCCGTTGAGGCGGACTCAGAGGTCATCCGCACGGCGGCGTGGATGTCAGGACCGGCGGACGAAGCGTTGTTGTGCATGGGCTCCACACTGCCATATGAATGCCGACTCCGACAGCATGAATGCTGCAGCGGAGCCGGTGGGGCTGCTGGCCTTGGCGCGGTCTTGGACGACCCTCGCTGAACCCAGCTTCCGGACGATGAAGAACACGCTGACAGGCGCGGATTCCAGCCAGCGCGGAGTTTTCCTGCTCATCGCCGCGGTGTAGTAGTCTCGGATTCGTTCGTGACTCAGATTCGTCGAGAGGGCCCGAGTGTTCTACTGGCTGCTCAAGCGCATCTTCGTAGGACCGTTCCTGCGTGCGCTCTTCCGCCCGTGGGTGCGCGGCTTGGAGAACATTCCGGAGACCGGCGGAGCGATCATCGCCGGCAACCATCTGTCGTTCATGGACTCGATCTTCGTGCCCCTCGTCACTCCGCGACCAGTGGTCTATCTGGCGAAGAAGGACTACTTCACCGGCCGCGGCCTCAAGGGCATGGTCACCCGCTGGTTCTTCCGGCTGACGAATCAGCTGCCGATGGACCGCTCCGGAGGTTCGGCCTCGGAAGCCTCACTGAATTCCGGACTCAAAGTCCTCAACGGCGGCAACCTCCTCGGCATCTACCCGGAAGGCACACGGAGCCCTGACGGAAACCTCTACCGCGGACGCACCGGTGTCGCCCGGCTCGTGCTCGAAGCAGGGGTTCCGGTCATCCCTGTGGCGCTCATCGGCACGGACAAAGTGCAGCCTGCTGGACGGATGCTGCCGCGCCTGCGCCGGGTCGGCGTTGTGTTCGGCGAGCCGCTGGACTTCTCCGAATACGAGGGGATGGCCGGAGACCGGTTCCTGCTGCGCTCGATCACCGACGACATCATGTACGAGATCCTGCGCCTGTCCGGTCAGCGCTATATCGACACCTACGCCTCCTCGGCGAAGGCGAAGCTGCTGACGTCCAAAAAGCCCGACGAGCAGTCGGCCGGCGACGCGAAGAGCTGACCGGCCAAGCCGGCCTGGCGGCGGCTGGCCTGGTTACGGGCGGACGCCCGTTCGATTCCTTCGATAACGGCGACACGGGGAAATCGTTATCGACAGGTGTTTGGCCAGCGGAAACCCAGCAAGTAGGTTCGATGTGTACGTTAACCCCGAGTCGCTGACCGGCATGCGGTAGAATCGACACACTGCCGCAACACGAGATGTGACTTCGCTTCCCCTAGGGGCTAAAAGGAGGAGTCGGTGTGAACCGCTCAAGTCAGGAACAGGCGATTGCACCAGCTGTGCCGTCGTCAGCTCAAGGTCTGCTGTTCGACGATGATCTGCCGAACCTTGACGAGGACGCCGGTTACCGCGGAACCACAGTCATCAACGTCGTCGGTATCACCTACCGCCAGCTGGACTACTGGGCGCGCACCGACCTCGTCGTTCCCTCGATTCGATCCGCAACCGGTTCCGGATCGCAGCGGCTCTACAGCTTCCGCGACATCCTCGTCCTCAAGATCGTCAAGCGCCTGCTGGACACCGGTGTGGGTCTGCAGCAGATCCGCACGGCCGTGCAGCATCTGCGCGAGCGCGGCGTCGACGATCTGGCAACCATCACGCTCATGAGCGACGGCTCCAGTGTCTTCGAATGCACCTCGACAGATGAGGTCATCGACCTGGTGCAGGGCGGTCAGGGCGTCTTCGCGATCGCAGTGGGAAGCGTGTTCCGCGAAGTCGAAGGTTCGCTCGTCGAACTTCCGAGCGAACGTCCCGCCGACGAACTGCCCCTCGTCGACGAACTGGCTGAGCTGCGGGAGCGCCGCCGCGCCAACTGACGTGACTCCTCACCAGCAGGATTGAGCTGGTCGATACAGCTGAGGCGGTCAGGGAAACTCCCTGACCGCCTCAGCTGTCGTGTGTCCGGCCTCAGCGGCCGAACCACTTAGGCTTGGACGCCTTCTCCCGCGCGCGCATCACGCGCAGCTGCCGGCGGGTTAAGAACTGCTCCTCTGCCGGATCAGATTCGGCTGCCGGAGATGCATCGTCGGTCACGCGCGGCATGGCTTCGGTGGCGGCGCCGATGTCGTTGCTGCCGGAAGCAGCCTCAGGGGCTGATGCACGGTCATCCGCAGCCGGCATGGCCGCGGCAGAGCTGGGCGGGCTGCCGACGGTCGGCGCCGAAGTCGGCTTGAGCGGCTCCGCAGGACGCGAACGCTCGGACGTCTCCGGCTTGTGCTTCGTCGCCGGCACCTCCTGCGCACCGGCAGCGGGAGGCGCACCGGCAGCGGGATGCGCATCGTCGGCGGGCGTGCCCTCGCCCTCATCGGTGACGCTCCCCTCGGCCGGAGCATCGTGTGCCTCCGGCTGCTCAGGACCGGATGCCGCCGGCTCATGGTCAGCGGCCGCCTGGCTGTCAGCCTCGCCTGCTGCTGCAGGATCTGCAGCGTTGTCAGCCGTCGGAGCGTCGGAATCCTGCTTGCTCGGCGCGTCCACCGTCTCGACGGAGTCCTTTGTCGCGTCTGCACCGTCTGACATGTCGGGTTCAGAGGCCTGCGCGTCCTGCTGCTGCGGCTCATACTGCTGAGCGTTTGCGGCTGGCTCAGCCTGCTGCGTTCGGTCGGCGGCTGCGGAAGCCTCGCTGGCGTCGGCAGCAGCGGGTCGTGAGGCGCCGGCTGAAGAGGTGTTCTTGCGGCCGATGCGTTCGGAACGCAGAGCACGGTCGAGGATCTTGTCGAAAGCAGCGGCCAATTCAGCGGCTGGCTTGCCGGGCCAGGAATGGATCGGCCGGGCAGAGCCCTGCGCCTGCTGGAGCACGGTGCGCTCCGGCACCGGCGGGTTGAGGATGAGCGGGCCGAACATCTCGCGCAGCTCTTCGATGCGGTAGGAATGCTCGCGCGACTGCAGGCGGGCGCGATTCACGACGATGCCCAACGGCTGCAGTCCACTGGCGGTGCGGCGGCGCAGCTCGTCGGTGGCGCGCAGCGCACGGTCGGCCGCGGCGACGGAGAACAGCCCGGGCTCGGTGACGATGAGGACGCGGTTGCTCGCTGTCCAGGCGGCGCGGGTGAGGCCGTTGAGCGACGGCGGGCAGTCGATGAGCACGAGACGGTAGCCGGTCCCTGCTTTGTGGATGGCTTGGGAGAGCCGACGGAGGTAGCGCATCGACAGTGAGGGCTGGTCGAACTCTGCCGCGCGCGGGGATCCGGAGATCACGTCGATGTGCCCGCGCTGGTCTCCGACCCACCCGCTGGGCACGACGGCGCGTTCGAGGATGCGCTTGCGGGGTGCTGCCAGAACATCGGCGATGTCGGCCTCAGTGCGCACAGGAATGTCGAGCCCGGTCGAGGCATCGGCCTGCGGATCCATATCCATGACAAGGGTCGGGATGCCGCGACTGTAGGCGGCAGAGGCCAGACCGAGGGTCACGGAGGTCTTTCCGACCCCGCCTTTGAGACTGGAGACACTGAGGACAAGCACATTCATACGTTATCGGATATGCCCAGCACGGTCACGGACATCGCCGCCGGTGGCTGGCACTTTGCATCCGGCGACCGATGCAAGCAGCCTTACCGCAGCCACCGCGCCAGCGTTCACGCCGCCGTTGCCGGGGAGCAGTCGGTGTGGCTCACCGCTCGGCGCACTCAATCGGCTGGGGTGCTCTGGCGCGCGATGGTCGAGCCGGTCGGGCTGCGTTCGATCCGCAGCTGCTGCGGAATCGACTGCAGCATCGACTGCACATGGGAGATGACCCCGACACAGCGGCCGCCGCTGCGCAGCTCATCGAGCACCTGGAGCACCTGGGCGAGAGCGTCCGGGTCGAGTGAGCCGAAGCCCTCGTCGATGAACAGCGAATCCAACCGGATGCCGCCGGCCGCGGCGGACACGGTGTCGGCCAGTCCGAGCGCGAGCGCCAGTGAGGCCATGAATGTCTCACCGCCTGACAGGGCGCGGGGATCGCGGGACTCATCGGTGAAGGTGTCGATGACGCTGAGGCTGAGACCTGCCCGTGTCTCCTTGCGGTGCCGCTGCAGATTATGGGCGAGGGTGAAACGGCCGCTGCTCATGGTCTTGAGCCGTTCGGAAGCGTTGTGCGCGACCTCGATGAACAGCGACAGCAGGGCGTATGCGCTCAGCGGCAGCCGCTGCACATTGTCCGGTGACGTCGCCCGGATGATGCCATCGAGTGCGACATCGCCGCGATGACGAGCCAGTGCCGCTTCCTCTTCATCAGCCGCGGCGACGAAGTCCTCGCGCAGTTCACGCAGGTCCTGCTCTGCACGCGTGTGAACTGCCAGCTGCTCGTGGATCGCATCGCGCTGCTGCTGGGCTGTGCGCAGTGCTTCCTCAGCTGTGCCGGTGAGGGTTTCGAGCTCGGTGGCGTCAGCTGTGTCAGCACAGGCCGGGGCATACCAGTCCTGGTTCGTCAGCTCAGCGATCCGTGCCTGCTCATCAGCGGCTGCGCGCAGCGCCGCCTCGACAGCGCGCAGATCAACCTGCAGAGCTTCCTGGTAGTCCTCCACGCTGGCGAACCCTGCCGAGGTGCGTGCCCGGACGAACGCATCGGCGCGGGTCGTGCCTTCCTTCTGCGCCTGCGCATACCGAGACCGTGCTGCGAGGATTGCCTCTGCGCATGTGTGCAGCGTCTGCAGCTGCTCGACCATCGCCGCTGCCTTCTGCGCTGTGCTCGGAACTGTCAGACCAAAAGGCTGAAGTGCCGCCGTCTGGTCAGCTGCGACGACGTCATTGAGCTGGGCGAGCTTCCCGCCGACACCGGCGAGCTGCTGCGATAGGTCCTGGAGGGCAGCTGCGGTCTGCTCCTGCTTCTCCCGGTGGGTGCTGCGCTGTTCGTTCAGCTGTGCGCGCTGCTCCTCAGCAGCGTCGAGGGCGTTGAATCGCTGCATGACAGCATCACGCTGTTCGCTCAGCGTGGCGAGTGCGATCGCAGCGTTCTCCTGTGCCACGGCGTAATCAACATCCTCACCGTCCAGCTCCGGAGTACCTGGCGCATCACTCCGTTCACCGTCGGCAGGCTCTGCCAGACCGCTCACCAGAGCGGCACGCTGCGCCTTCGCTTCCGCCAGCGAGCTGCGCGCGGCGTTGGCGGCCTCCTGCGCTGCAGTCCAGCGCTGCAGCGCGTCCTCTTCATCGGCCTTCGTCGCCGCGGCATCATCCGGCGCAGCAGGATTCGGGTGGGCGGTGGCGCCGCAGACGGCACAGGGCTGCCCGTCCTGCAGCTCAGCGGCCAGCTCCGCGGCGATGCCCGCCAGCCGGCTCGCACGCACCTCGGCGTAGCGGCTGCGCGCCTCCTCAGCTTTCGACTGCGCCTGCTCCAGCTGAGCCTGCCGCTCGTCGACCGTGTGTTCGGCGGTGATGATCTCGGACAGTCGCTGCTGACGCAGGGTGGCGGTCGTGATCTCCTGAGTGAGCTGATGATGCTGGCTCTCGACAGATGCGCGTTTCGCCAGCTCGGCGTCGAGCCTCGTGATCTCCGCATCGAGTGTGGCGGCCTGCGCCTGGAGCTCGTCGCGGCGTTGAGCCGTGTCCTTCTGCTCGGCGCTGAGCGCATCGCGGTGCACCTGCAGGTCGTGGAGCCGCTGCAGATTCTGACTCACCCGGTCGGCGGCTTGGTGAGCATCAGCGGTGAGGCGCACGAGCTCTTCAGCGCCGCTCTCTTCTGCATCGCCATCGGGCCGGCGGGGGAGTGCGGTGAGCTCAGCGGTCAGTCGTTCTGCGGCAGTGTCAAGCTGATCCTTGGCTGTCGCCTCATTTTGTGCTGCTCGTGCGGCTTCCTGTTCGGCCGGCCTGACCTTCCCTGCCTGCACACCGCGGTCGCGCTGCGCTGTCAGCTGTGCGCGCTCATCGGCACCAGCAGCGAATGCGTCCTGGCGGCTGCGCAGCTGCTGCAGCAGCGTGCGGTTCTGCAGGCGTACGGCAGCGTCCCTCGCGGCAGTCTGCGCAGCATCGGCGCACTCGCGGGCATCCTGGAGCGCTGTCGCAAACACCTCCACCCGCTCCCGGGCGACAGCGACGGCTGAGCCGAGCACTGCGGCCACGTCCGAGCGATCAGGGTGCGCGGCAGCAGGCAGGTCGAGGTCCTCTGCGCAGCCCTTGCGGGCCTGCTCCATCATGATCCGCCGCTGCTGGGACACTGTTTCGAGCGCTTGGCGGGCCACTTGGGCACGCTTCTCAAGGATCGCCTCAAGTGACGTGAAGTGCTCCGTGTTGAACAGCCGGCGCAGGATCGGCTCGCGCTCGATCGGGTCGGCGCGCAGGAACCGGGCGAACTCCCCTTGGGGCAGCATGACGATCTGCATGAACTGCTCAGCTCGGAGCCCCAGCACGCGGTCGATCTCCGACTGCACCTCGGCAATCGTGCGACCGATCCCGTCCCATTCGCCGCTGCTGGGATTCCACACGGACAGCTGGGCGGCCGGCCGTGATTCCGTCGTGCCCATACCGCGCTTCTTCGGCCGTGTGTATCTGGGGCTGCGGTGCACCCGCCAGCGGCGTTGCTGCGCGGTGAACCCGACTTCGACGAATGTGCTGGTCTCAGGCTGCGCATACTCACTGCGGTAGTCGGCGGCCTCATTGCGCGCTCCCGGCACTTTGCCGTAGAGACCGAACGCCAGAGCATCGAGGATCGTCGTCTTCCCGGCTCCGGTCGGCCCGCTGATGAGGAAGAGCCCATCGGCGCCGAGCTCATCGAAGTCCACCGTCTCCTCGGCGGGGAACGGTCCGAAGGCCTGCAGGCGCAGAGTGTGGATCCTCATGAGACGGCCTCCCGCTGGCTCTGGCAGGCGGAATCGAAGCGCGCCATATCGTCTGCGCCTGCCGGGCCGCCGGTGACGAAGGCGTAGAAGTCGGAGAACACCTGGCGGTCGGTGCGCTGCGCGCTCCGGGGTGACACCGCTGCTGCACTGGCCGCCGGCGGGTCGGCATTGACCCACGCGAGCTTGATGAGGCCGGGAAAGGCCTCCTTGAGCCGGCCGAGCGCACCCGACACCCGGCTGGGATCGGTCAGCTCGGCGGACACGAGCGTCGCCGAGAGATCCTCACCGTCGGCTCGGGCGGACGCTGCAGCCTGCAGCACCTCCTCCAGCGTGCCGCGCAGCGTGCGCACATCGCTGAAGGCTGGAAGCTCCCGTGATTCGACGGTGAGCTCCGCGCCCGAGGTGTCGAGCAGCAGCATGCGCTTGGTCGTCTTCGCTTCTGTGAAGGAGTAGGGGAGCGGAGAACCGGAGTAGCGGACCGTGGGGCTGACGTCCTGGGGCCGGTGCAGATGCCCAAGGGCGGTGTAGTCGGTGCCGGCGAACACCTCGGCGGAGACGATGGAGACGCCGCCGACGTCGATCGAGCGCTCCGATTCGCTCGCCAGCGACTGCGCGCGAACGAAGGCGTGGGCTGCGACGATGAGCTTCGCATCCGGAAAGCGCTGCTCATGATCAGCGCGGATGAGATCCATCGCATGACCGAGCACCGCCTCATGGGAGCGGGCGCAGCCGAACCGCTCAGCCACCAGCCCAGGCTCCAGATACGGGATCCCGTACACCACCGCCTCGGGCGCGGCAGCGGTCCCGCCCAGCGGCACCGGCCAGGTGATGTCCGACAGCCGCGTGCGCAGGTGCAGCCCGGCCCGATCGAGGGTGCGGCGGCCATGTCCCAAACGCATGAAGGAGTCGTGGTTGCCGCTCGTGGCGATGACCCTGACACCGTCATCGAGCAGTCCGGTGACCGTCTCATCGAAGCTCGTGAGCGCATCGGCTGGGGGAATCGCCCGGTCGTAGACATCACCGGCGATGAGCACGACGTCGACGCGCTCGGCGGCAACGACCTCGCGCAGATGGGAGAGGAAGGCGCGCTGTGCACGCGTCTGGTCGACGCCGAAGAACGTGCGTCCCAGATGCCAGTCGGAGGTGTGGAGGATCCGCATGGTTCAAGCGTAGCCAAGACCACGGACACCGCCCTGAGCGTCAGGCCGGTCACATGTGCGTCCACCCCTGCCCGTACACTTTAGTCAGCAGATCCGGAACCTGTGCCAGAGTGCCGAAAGCTCCCTGAGTACAGTAGGAACCGATACAGGAATACCGCCGACCCACCCGTCGGCGCCGAGAGAAACGGTCTCAACTGATGTTCTCCAAAGTTCTCGTTGCCAACCGCGGTGAAATCGCGGTGCGCGCTTTCCGTGCCGCCTATGAACTCGGTGCCTCCACCGTTGCCGTCTTCCCCTATGAGGACCGCAATTCGGAGCACAGGCTGAAAGCTGATGAGGCCTACCTCATCGGAGAGAAGGGACATCCTGTCCGCGCCTACCTCAGCGTCGACGAGATGATCCGGGTCGCCAAGGAGTCCGGTGCCGATGCCATCTATCCCGGCTATGGATTTCTGTCGGAGAATCCCGATCTCGCGCGCGCCTGCGAGGAGAACGGCCTGACGTTCATCGGTCCCTCCGCCGAGGTGCTCGAAATGGCCGGCAACAAGGTCCAGGCCCTCGACGCCGCCCGCCGGGCCGGCATCCCCACCCTTGGCTCCACCCGCCCGTCGGCTGATATCGATCAGCTGCTGAGCGAGGCCGAGAACATGGAGTACCCGCTGTTCGTCAAGGCTGTCGCCGGCGGCGGCGGACGCGGTATGCGCCGGGTGAGCAACAAGACTGAGCTCGTCGACGCGCTCAAGGCCGCCATGCGCGAGGCCGAAGGCGCCTTCGGCGATCCGACGGTCTTCATCGAGCAGGCCGTGCAGCGCCCCCGCCACATCGAGGTGCAGGTGCTGGCGGACAACAACTCCGAGGCCGTGCACCTGTTCGAGCGCGACTGCTCGATCCAGCGCCGCCACCAGAAGGTCGTCGAGATCGCTCCCGCCCCGCACCTGGACGAGACGGTCGCCGAGGCGTTGCGCAGCGATGCCCTGGCCTTCGCCCGGGCGCTGGGCTACCAGAACGCCGGCACCGTCGAGTTCCTCCTCGAGACCGAGGGGCCGCGCGCTGGCAAGCACGCCTTCATCGAGATGAACCCGCGCATCCAGGTCGAGCACACGGTGACCGAGGAGATCACCGATGTCGACCTCGTGCAGTCCCAGATGCGCATCGCCGCCGGTGAGTCCCTCGCCGATCTCGGCCTCACCCAGGACTCCCTGCACATCAAGGGTGCGGCGCTGCAGTGCCGCATCACCACCGAGGATCCGGCCAACTCCTTCCGCCCGGACACCGGCACCATCACCGCCTACCGGTCGGCCGGCGGCGCAGGTGTGCGCCTTGACGGCGGCACGGTGTACGCCGGAGCCGAGGTGTCGGCTCACTTCGACTCGATGCTCGTCAAGTGCACCACCCGCGGCCGCGACTTCGAGCAGGCCGCCAACCGCGCCCGCCGTGCGATCGCCGAGTTCCGCATCCGCGGTGTCGCCACGAACATCGGCTTCCTGCGCGCCGTGCTCGACGACCCCGCGCTCATCCGCGGTGACCTGTCGACGCGGTTCATCGAGGAGCGCCCGCACCTGCTGGAAGCCAAGGTCGGTGCCGACCGCGGTTCGAAACTGCTGGAGTTCCTCGCCGATGTCACTGTCAACAAGCCCAACGGCGACTCCCCGGTGCATCTGAGCCCGCGCGAGAAGCTGCCGGCTTTCGACCTGAAGACGCCGCCGGCCGAGGGCTGGAAGCACATCCTCGACGAGCGCGGCCCGGAGGGCTTCGCCCAGCGCCTGCGTGAGGAGAAGACCCTCGCCGTCACCGACACCTCCTTCCGCGACGCCCACCAGTCGCTGCTCGCCACCCGCGTGCGCACGAAGGACCTGCTCGACGTCGCCCCCTATGTCGCCGGGATGACCCCGCAGCTGCTGTCGGTCGAATGCTGGGGCGGAGCCACCTATGATGTCGCGTTGCGCTTCCTGGCCGAGGACCCGTGGGAGCGGCTGGAGAAGCTGCGCGCGGCGATGCCGAACATCAACCTGCAGATGCTGCTGCGCGGCCGCAACACCGTCGGCTACACCCCGTACCCGACCGAGGTGACGGATGCGTTCATCGACGAGGCGACCCGCACCGGCGTCGACATCTTCCGCATCTTCGATGCGCTCAACGACGTCGAGCAGATGCGCCCGGCGATCGAAGCGGTGCGCGCGACCGGCTCAGCCGTCGCCGAGGTGGCGCTGTGCTACACCTCGGACCTCAGCAACCCGAACGAGAAGCTCTACACGCTCGACTACTACCTCAGCCTCGCGGAGAAGATCGTCGAGGCTGGTGCGCATGTGCTCGCCATCAAGGACATGGCCGGCCTGCTGCGCCCGGCAGCCGCCACGACGCTCGTGACCGCCCTGCGGGAGAACTTCGACCTGCCGGTGCACGTCCACACCCACGACACCGCCGGCGGCCAGCTCGCCACCCTGCTCGCCGCCTCGGCAGCGGGCGCCGACGCCGTCGACGCCGCCAGCGCCTCGGTCGCCGGCACCACTTCGCAGCCCTCGCTCTCGGCACTCGTCGCCGCGCTCGAGCACACCGAGCGCGATACGGGTATGTCGCTCAAGAGCGTCGAGGACCTCGAGCCCTACTGGGAGGCCGTGCGCAACGTCTACAAGCCTTTCGAGTCCGGACTGCCCGGACCGACCGGCCGCGTCTACCGCCACGAGATCCCCGGCGGTCAGCTCTCGAACCTCCGCCAGCAGGCCAATGCGCTCGGCCTGGGGGAGAAGTTCGAGGAGATCGAGGCGATGTACGAAGCCGCAGACGACATCCTCGGCCACCTCGTCAAGGTGACCCCGTCTTCGAAGGTCGTCGGCGATCTTGCGCTGCACCTCGTGGCTGTCGGCGCCGATCCGGAGGAGTTCGCGCAGAACCCGGCGAACTTCGACATCCCGGACTCGGTCATCGGCTTCCTCTCCGGCGACCTCGGCGATCCTCCCGGCGGCTGGCCGGAGCCCTTCCGCACGAAGGCACTCGACGGCCGCTCCCACAAGCCGGCCTTCGAGGAGCTCTCGGCACATGATGCCGGGCTGCTCACCGAACCCGGCCGCCTGCGCCAGGAGACCCTCAACCGGCTGCTGTTCCCGGCGCCGACGAAGGAATTCAACCGGATGCGCGAGACCTACGGCGACCTGTCGGTGCTGGAGACGCAGGCGTTCCTCTACGGTCTCGACGAAGGTGAAGAGCACTCCGTCACGATTGAGAAGGGCAAGGCCCTGCTCACCGGTGTGCAGGCTGTCGGCGCGGCAGACGAGCGCGGCATGCGCACCGTCATGTGCACGCTCAACGGCCAGCTGCGCCCGATGTCGGTGCGCGACCGCTCGATCGAGGTCGATGTCGCTACCGCCGAACGGGCCGACACCTCGAACCCGGGACATGTCGCCAGCCCCTTCGCCGGCGTCGTGACCCTGCAGGTCAAGGTCGGCGACGAAGTCAAGGCCGGCCAGACCGTCGCCACCATCGAGGCGATGAAGATGGAGGCATCGATCACCAGCCACATCGACGGCACCGTCTCGCGCGTGGCGATCGGCGAAGTGCAGCAGCTCGAAGGCGGAGACCTCGTCGTGGTCGTTAATGGCTGAACGCGACATCCGCTGCTACGGCGACCCGGTCCTGCGCACCCGCTGCACGGAGGTGACGGTCTTCGACGACCGCCTGCGGCGCATGGTCCAGGACCTCGCCGACACCACCGTGCCGGAGGGCCGGGCCGCCGTCGCAGCACCCCAGATCGGGATGGACAAGCGGATCTTCGCCTACCATCTCGAAGGCCGCATCGGGCATGTCATCAACCCCGTCATCGTCGAGACCGGCGGTGAGAAGCGCGATATCGACGAAGGCTGCCTGTCGGTGCCGGGACTGTGGTTCCCCACCCCGCGATGGGAGTACGCCGCCGTCACCGGGCTCAACGTCGACGGCGAGGAGATCCGCGTCGAAGGCGAAGAGGTCTTCGCCCAGATGCTGCAGCACGAAACCCAGCACCTCGACGGCATCGTCTACATCGAGACGCTGCCGGCCGACCGGCGCAAGCAGGCGCTCAAGGAGATCCGCCGCAGCGACTGGTTCATGGCCGGGCGCTGAGCGACGCAATCGCAAGCAGGAATGAGAACCAGAAGGAGTACCAGTGACCATTGAACGTGCAGGAGTCATCGGCTGCGGCCTGATGGGATCGGGCATCGCCGAGGTGCTCGCCCGCGCCGGCCTTGACGTCGTCGTCCGCGACATCAGCGACGAGGCGGTGGCCGCCGGCCGCGCGCGCGTCGAGAAGTCCTTCGCCAAGGGCGTCGAGCGCGGCAAGATGACCGAACAGGAACGCGACGAGGCGCTCGGCCGGATGACCTTCACCACCGACCTCGGTGCGATGGCCGACCGTCAGCTCGTCATCGAAGCCGCCAGCGAGAACGAGGAGATCAAGAAGAAGATCTTCGCCGAACTCGATGCGATCGTCACCGATGAGCAGGCGATCCTGGCCTCGAACACCTCCTCGATGCCGATCATCCGCTTCGCTCAGGCCACCAACCGGCCCGCGCGCGTGCTCGGCCTCCACTTCTTCAACCCGGCACCGGTGCAGCCGCTCGTCGAGATCATCTCCTCAGTCGTCACCGATCCCGCGGTGGCCGACACGATCGAGGACTTCTCCACCCAGGTGCTCGGCAAGACCCCGATCCGCTCCGATGACCGCCCCGGCTTCATCGTCAACGCACTGCTCATCCCGTTCCTCTTCTCCGCGATCCGGATGCTCGAATCCGGCCACGCCACGAAGGAGGACATCGACACCGGCATGGTCAACGGCTGTGCCCACCCGATGGGACCGATCAAGCTCGCCGATATGGTCGGCCTCGACACCTGCCTGTTCGTCGGCCAGAGCATCTACGAGGAGACCGGCGATCCGGCAGCCAAGCCGCCGATCCTGCTCTCCCGGATGGTCGACGGCGGCCTGCTCGGCGCCAAGACCGGCAAGGGCTTCTACGACTGGTGAGCCGGTGAGCTGAGCACTCACCTCCGCCGGTGACAGCAGCGCGGGTGCAGGGAACCGTATCCCTGCACCCGCGCTGCTGTATGTTCTGTGCTCAGGCCCGCTGTCGAGTGACGTATGCGGCGCCGCTCAGTCCGCGGCGAGGAGCTTCTCGCAGGCAGCCAGCCGCACGCAGGCGGCGAAGCCCTCGACTGCAGTCTCGACCTCAGCCAGAGTCGGCATCGACGGAGCAACCCGGATGACCCGGTTGTCCGGATCCAGCTTGTACGGATGCGTCGATCCAGCAGGCGTGAGCTTGACACCGGCATCAGCGGCGAGCTCGACGACACGGTCGGCAGTGCCCGGCAGCACAGAGACCGTCACGAAGTAGCCGCCCTTGGGCTCTGTCCACGTCGCGATCCCGTCACCGCCGAGGCGGTCCGACAGGATGCGGGTGACTGCCTCGAACTTCGGGCGGAGGATCGCCGCATGCGCCTTCATATGCTCGACCACACCGGCAGCATCGCCGAAGAAGCGCAGATGGCGCAGCTGATTGACCTTGTCCGGGCCGATCGAGCCGGCGCCGAGGTGGCCGGTGAACCAGGCGACATCGGCTTCCGAGGCGCCGAAGAACGCCACCCCGGCACCGGCGTGGGTGACCTTCGATGTCGAGGCGAAGATCCATACCCGGTCGGGGTTGCCCGCCGCAGCGGCGAGCGCCAGGATGTCGAGCACCTCAGCGTGGGGCTCCGACAGATGGTGCAGCGCATAGGCGTTGTCCCACAGCAGCTTGAAGTCCTCAGCGACGGTCTTCATGTCCACGAGCCGGCGCGCCCGGTCCTCGCTGATGGTGATGCCGGTGGGGTTCGAGTACAGCGGCACCAGCCACATGCCCTTGATCGTCGGATCGGTGGCGACGAGCTCCTCGACCTGCTCGATGACCGGGCCGTCTGCGTCCATCTCGACAGAGACGAGTTCGAAGCCGAGCGCTTCGGCGAGCCCGAAGTGCCGGTCATAGCCGGGCACCGGGCACAGGATGCGGCGCGGCTGCTGGGCCCACGGCGTGGTGCCGGCCGAGGTGCCGAACAGGCAGGCGAAGCTGAGCGCTTGATGCATGAGGGTGAGCGAGGAGTTCCCCTGGGCCAGCAGCTGTGCGGCCGGGACCTTGAGCAGTTCCGCGAAGATCTCGCGCAGCTCGATGAGCCCTTCGAGCCCACCGTAGTTGCGCACATCAACGCCGCTGGGGGAGGTGCAGTCATCGCCGGTCACGCTCGTGAGCAGCGCATCGGCCAGGTCGAGCTGCTGCACGGAGGGCTTGCCGCGCGTGATGTCGAGCGCCAGACCACGACCGGCGAACGCCTCGTAGTCGGCGTGCGCACGTGTGAGCTCGGCCTCAAGTTCGGAGCGGGACAGATCGGACAGAGACATGGACAGGTCCTCTCGCAACGCGACGGCATGAGTGTCTCCTATACTATCTGCCGTGCCGATACCCCCTCGTGCTCCCTCATGGATTGTGCCCGTCCTCTGCGGTGCCGTCGCAGCTGCCGTGTGCGGCGTGCTGCTGTGGTTCCCGCACATCGTTGGTCTCGGCGCTGTCACCGGGATCGCACATCTGCAGTCCTTCCGTGCACCCGTCACTGCGGCTCTTCTGCTGTTCCTGGCGCTCAGCTTCGTCTTCGGCCGCGGGATGCGCATGACCGCCGGCTTCATCGCCGTCTCCCTCGTCTTCGCGAGCATCAGCCTCGGGGTGGTCGGGGTGCGCGGCGGCAACCATCTGGCCGCTGCACCCACCGAGGCCGACAGCGACGTGCGGGTGCTATCGGCGAATATGTACTTCGACCACGGCAGCATCGACGATGTGCTCGGAGGCGATGCGCGCGGGGCACAGATCATCGCGCTGCAGGAGACCCACCGGCAGACCCTCTACGACGCGCTGCACGAGCGGGGACTGGCCGATGACTACCGCATCGCCCACCGGGTGCACTTCGAAGGGGAGATCGGCACTGTGCTCGCCGTGCACCGCTCGCTGTCTCCCACGGAGATCCCCGCGTCCGAGGTGTCCCGCGGCTTCGTCGGTCTGGGAACCTCACTCGGCGACGTCTATGCGGTGCACACGCATGCGCCGATCGAACGCCGTGTGCACCAGCGGCAGTGGCAGCGCACCGTCTCCGCGGCCAGCCAGCTGTGCGAGCCCGGCACCGGAGCGCTGGCCGCCGGAGACTTCAATGCCACCCTCGACCACGCGCCCTTCAGGCTGCACGAGGGCTGCGCTGATGCCGCGCGCAGCCTGCGCATGGCTGGTGCCGGCACCTGGCCTTCGACTGCTCCCAGCTTCATCGGCGCACAGATCGACCACCAGCTCTACGACAGCGCAGTCCTCACCCCGACAGCGGGGAAGTTCTTCAGCATCGAGGGCTCCGACCATCGCGGCATGGTCATCGACTACGAGCTGACCGGGGAACACGCGGCGTGACCCCGTCGGCTGAGCAGCGCCGCGTCGCACCGCGGATCCCCGCCCCGTCCCGTACGGTGCACGGCCGCCGCTTCGGCACCACCGCCGAGCTCTATGACGCGGTCCGGCCCGGCTACCCGCCGGCAGCCGTCGATGCGCTCCTCACCGCTGCCGCAGCGGGGGAGGAGCGGCTGTCCGTCTGCGATCTCGGTGCCGGAACCGGGCTGCTGAGCCGTGCCCTGGCAGCTGACGAGCGCGTCGGCTCACTCATCGCCGTCGACCCCGATGCCCAGTTGCTCGTCCGCAACCCGGTGACGACAGCGATCGGCACCGCTGAGGAGATCCCGCTGCCCGCTGCCAGCGTCGACCTCGTGACCGTGGCACAGGCGTGGCACTGGTTCGACGAGCAGGCCGCGGCCCGCGAGATCGCCCGGGTGCTGCGACCCGGCGGGCGGCTGGCGATCCTCAACAATCAGCTCGATGTGCGCATTCCCTGGGTGCTGCGCCTGGCCCGCATCATGCACGCAGGCGATGTCTACCGGCCCGGCTGGCGCCCACACCTCGGGCGCGGCTTCGCCACGGCAGCCACGCAGAAGCATCTCTTCACCACCTCGGTCACGGCTGACACCATCGTGCAGCTGGCGGCAACCCGCTCGTACTGGCTGCGCTCAGACGACCGCACCCGCGCCCGCGTCGAGGCCAATATCCGCCAGTACCTGGCAGCGGAAGCCGGCTTCCCTGCCGAGCGGACCTTCGACCTTCCCTATCTGTGCCTCGTGAGCATCTCAGAACTGCTGTCCGAACGGTGAGACGCCACCGGTCGCAGGGCCGTGAGAGCAGGGTCCGCCTCGGGTCGACGTGAGAGGATAGCCGCACAGGCAGGAAGGAGAGGTCATGCGTGGAATCCAACTCACAGAACATGGCGGCCCCGAGGTGCTGCAGTGCTCCGAGCTCCCCGATCCGCAGACAGACGGGAAGGTACTCGTCGAGATCAAGACCGCCGGCATCAACCGGCGGGACGCGCTCATCCGCGAAGGAGCGGGACCGCAGTACCGGCCGCAGCTGCCGCTCATCCTCGGCTCCGACGCCGCCGGCATCCGCCGCGACACCGGTGAGGAGGTCATCATCTTCCCGTCGCTCAACTGGGGCGACTCCGATGCATGCGCCGGCCCGGACTTCAGCATCATCGGCGGTCCGAGCGACGGCACCTATGCCGAACTCATCGCCGTGCCGGAGGAGAACCTCTACCCGAAACCCAAGCGCATGGCCTGGGCAGAAGCCGGGGCGCTGGCGCTGTCCGGCGTGACAGCCTACCGGGCGCTCTTCACCGTCGGTCAGCTGCAGAAGGGGCAGACCGTCGTCATCCTCGGTGCCGGCTCCGGGCTCTCGCTGCTCGCCCTGCAGCTGGCGGTCAAGGCCGGCGCCCGGGTGGCCGTGACCTCCTCGAACCGCGACAAGATCAACCTCGCGACCGAACTCGGCGCGGTCGCCGGCGTCGACTACACCGTCGATGACTGGGAACTGACCCTCCGCGATGAGATCGGCGAGGCCGACCTCGTCTTCGACTCCGTCGGCTCGACCCTGCAGGAGTCAGTCATGATGCTCCGGCCCGGCGGGGCAGTGGTGGCGATGGGCGGCACCGAGAACGGCGGCGTCGTCTCCGATTTCGACATCCGCACCCTGTATCTCACGCACAAGCGGGTGCTCGGCACCGCGATGGGATCCCCGCGCGACTTCGCCGGACTGCTCGACATAGTCGGCGATGGTTCGATCGACCCGGTCATCGACTCGGTCTATCCCCTCGACGAGGCTGCCGAGGCCCACGCGCAGCTCGACTCGAATCTGCGCTTCGGCAAGCTCGTGCTGAGCACAGACTGACCGGTCGACCCAGCAGCGCAACGGGCCGCACACCATTTCAGGTGTGCGGCCCGTTGTCCTGAGTCAGCCGTGGTCGGCAGTCAGCTCAGAGCGACTCGTCGCCGGAGACGACCTCGGGGCGCTTGGCGTGGTTGACCGAGATCTTGCGCGGCTTGGCCTCTTCGGCCACCGGGATGGTGAGCATGAGCACGCCATCCTCATAGGCGGCGGTGATCTGGTCGAGTGCAATGCGGTTGCCCAGGGTCAGCTGGCGGGCGAAGGTGCCCGTCGGACGCTCACGGCTGAGCCACTGCACCTCGGCATCATCAGTTGCGGCAACGCGCTCGGCGCGCACCGTCAGAGTGCGGTCCTGCACGTCGACGTCGATGCTGGAGGGATCGACGCCGGGCATGTCGATGCGGGCGATGAAGGCATCGCCGTCGCGGTAGAGATCCATCGGCAGTGCAGTGCTGTTGGGAGTGCGGGTGATATCAGCGAAGAAGCGGTCGAGATCGCGGATCGGATCGAACTTTGCAGCCATTGCTGGCTCCTTTCGGTCAGTGGCCGATTACGTTGAGTGTAACGCGCTCAAGTTTGCTTTCATTCCCGCATCCCGACCCGGATCCTGGGAATCAGCTTGGGATCCGTAGAGTGGGCGCATGGACTTCCTCAGCATCGTCGGCGCGCTCATCCCGGTGGCCGGGCTCATCGCCTTCGGCTGGGTGCTGCGCCGCCTACGACTGCTGGCCGACGCCGACTTCTGGACCGGGGCTGAGAAGCTCGCCTACTTCGTTCTCCTGCCCGTGCTGCTCTTCCGCAACATCTCATCCGTCGACATCTCCCACGTCGACATCGGCCGCCTGGCAGCAGCGCTCGTGCTGCCGACCGTGGTCATCACCATCGTGCTCTTCGCCCTCCACCGCGTGCTCGCCGCCGACGCACCGTCCTTCACCTCAGTCCTCCAGGGCGCGATCCGCTTCAACACGTATATCGGCCTGTCGCTCTCGGCGACGCTCTTCGGCCCCGAGGGCGCTGCGCTCGCGGCGATCGTCGGCGCTGTGCTCGTGCCTGTGGTCAATGTGCTGTCCTCGATCGCTTTCGAGGTCTTCCTCGTCGACAAGCGATCGTGGCTGGCGCTGGGTCGGTCTGTCATCGTGAATCCGCTGGTGCTCGGCTGCGCTGCCGGTGCGGCGTGGAATCTGCTGCCTGTCACCACGCCCGAGGTGGTGGCAGGGATCATCGATCCCCTCGCCGCCGCTGCGCTGCCGATCGGCCTGCTGTGCGTCGGCGCCGGGATCCGGCAGGTCTCGGTCCGTGCACACGCCTTCGCCTTCCTCACCTCCAGCGTCGTCAAACTCCTCATCTTGCCCGCGGCAACCGTCGTGTCGATGCTGGCCTTCGGCATCAGGGGAGAGGCTGCTGTCGTCGGTCTCATCTTCCAATCGATCGCCACAGCCTCCAGCGCCTACGTCATGGCCCGACAGCTCGGCGGCAACGCTGCACTCATGGCCGCCCTCATCGCAGGGCAGACGATCATCTCGATGTTCACACTGCCGATCGTGCTGAGCCTCGGCGCGCAGCTGCTGCTGTGAAGGGTGTCTGATTCCTCACATCGGGGCGTTTCGGTGATTTCGGTACGGGCGGCACGGTACGCTAAGAGACGTCCCGCACCTCCTTTCAGTCAAGGATCCCCAGTTTATGCAGCGATGTCCCCGTATCGCCGCGGCTCTTGCAGCGGTTGTCCTGCTGCTGGCCAGCGGCTGCACCTCGCCCGGCACCACCCGCGACTCCGCGGTCGACAGTGCCCAGATCATCGCGATCGACGACGGACCCTCACCGCTGTCCGAAACCGACAGCCCAGCCGATGTCACCAGCCAGCGCATCGAATCGGTCGGCGACCCGGCCTTCACACTGCGCTATCCCGAGGTCCAGGACGCGGCTGGCTTCAACCACCAGATGTCTGAGTTCATCGAGCAGCTGCGCGATACCCATATGCTCAACGGCGATGCGGCCGGGACAGGGAAGCCCGGTGCGTCAGATCCGGCAGAGACTGATGCACCCACGCCAGGGGAGAGCAGTGAGCCCGCCGCGCCCCAGACGCCCACAGAGACAGGGGAATACCGCCTCGACTGGGAGGTCGCGCGCAACAGCAAGCACTATATTTCGTTCCTGCTGCGTGATGAATCGACGCTGCCGGACGCGGCGCCCGGGGCCTTCTACAGCATGATCCTCAACCGCGACACCGGTGATGAGATCCGATCGATGGAGCTGTTCACCGTTGAGGGGCGCGAGGCGATGGCCGCTGCGGCCCTCGATGCACTCAAGACTCAGGGCTCCCCGACGCATTCGGCTGAGGCTGCCGAGCTCAGCAGTGAGCAGATCGACGCTGTCATGGACGGCGCGACGGTCGACAGTGCAGGAGACCTCGTCGCCTATCTGGGCAGCGGGGTCCTCAACTCCGACAGCGACGACCCGGTCGCCATCAGCTTCCCGGCAGAGGACGCCCGCGGATGGCTGACCTCGGCCGGCCAGGACTGGCTCGATGACTCGGAAGCCGGCCCCCGCCTCGGCGCCGGTGAGCCGGTGCCGGAGAAGACCACGCGGGAACGCAATGTCGACTGCGCCACCACCAAGTGCGTCGCCCTGACCTACGATGACGGGCCCAGCGACCACACTGCGCAGCTGCTCGACACGCTTGAGGAGAAGGCGGTTCCGGCGACGTTTTTCGTTCTCGGGCAGAATATCGCCGGCAGAGAGGACATCCTCAAGCGCGTCGCCGACGAGGGACACGAAGTCGGCAGCCACACGTGGAACCACCCGCAGCTGACGAAGGTCTCGCATGAGCGGGCAGAGCGCGAACATGAGCGCGTCAACTCCGAGATCGAAAAGGTCACAGGGGAGAAGCCCACGGTGTTCCGACCGCCCTACGGCGATTTCGCCCGCGGTATCCCCGATGGCGGTCTGCCGGCAATCATCTGGAGCGTCGACAGCAATGACTGGCGGCACCAGGACGATCCGCAGGCGACCGTCGATGCGGCGACTGCCGATGTGCGGCCCGGCGACATCATCCTCATGCATGACAAGCACGCAGGCACGGTCGATGCGGCACCGGAGATCATCGACAGGTTGCAGGCTGACGGGTTCACTCTCGTGACCGTCAGTGAGCTCTTCGGCGGCGATCTGCAGGCCGATCACAGCTACTACAGCGATGAGCGCATGGAGGGCAGCCGCCACATCCCGCCCTGGGCTGGGTGACGAGACCGGCGCCAGCGGGAGCAGACGGCAGGTCGGCTACCTGGTGAGGCAGCCCATTGGGCATCCTGATGCAGAGATACGCAAGGATCTGCTCAACTACCTTTGTCGGGAGGTGTACTACGTGGAAGACACCATTGTCGCTATGGTGATCGTCGGCGCCGTCATGTTTGCGCCGATCGTCGCAACGCTGTTCCTGCCGGCACGCAGCGGTCGCACGACCGTGACCAGCCAGGACAACTGAGGGCAGCGCGTCTGCCATCACGGCTGAGCGGAACGCCACAGCCTGCGGTGCACTGCCACGACCCGGCAGTGCACCGTTTCGCATTCACGACCGGGTGTTTGAGGCCGAGGTGGTGCTGGGTCCAGTCGGCGTGGGCGGCTGTGCCGAGCGCAGGGGAGACAGGCGTGAGCAATGCGGTGAAGAGGCGCGGGGCGCTGGAGAGGCGCAAGGTAGCGGCTGTACGCCTGCATGCGGAGTTTACATAATGTATATTATCGGTACTAACCGTATGGCTGGACCCGGTCCGGTTCAGCGGCGATGCGCCACGGCGCAGCACGCTGGTTGCGATGCGCTGGATCTGCTGCTTGTGGCGTTCTCCGTCCTGCACGGTGCTGTGCAGCTCTGCCTGGTGGCGGCGGCGTCTCCAGCGTTCGCCTCCTCTGTGGTCGTGTCGCTAGCTGTCGCGTTCTCGTCGTGTCGCTCGCGTGCCGCTCATGTGCGCTCGGCGATCTCCGACGCTGTGTGGGCGTTCTGCTGTTCTCCCGTGTGGCACTCCAGGTGCGCGCTATAAGCCAACGTGCGCGATTCTGTGCGCAGCGAACTGAGTTGGCAGGCGTTATGTCAATCTGCCTGACGCTGCTCGTGCCCCCGGCGTGATCGACGGTCCCTAACTGAACTCTACGCGCTGCCTTCTGCAACTGAAGTCGCCGCCGGTTACCTGCTGTCGAGCCGCGGCGTCCTCATGGCGGGTATGGCGTGGCGATATCGTGCGGGAGGCGCTTATTGTGCTGCTCCTTCTCCCCTGCGAGATCGTCCCGAGATTAAGCGATCCTAATCTGGAATGTTTCCGGGTTAGGGGTTCTTTGCCTTACTGGAGGGGCACGATCTTCTGCTATAGGCTCGAAACTGCGTGAAGCCGGCAGGGCGGATCGCAAGGCCTGCGATCAGCGCCTCCACTCGGACCGAAGGCGCAGATCCTGCACATGTCGACTGGTCCGATCACACACACGATCAGAAGGAGCAGCAATGGAACTGACGAAGAATATGGCCGCCGCTGTCAGCGACCAGGTCACCATGGAACTCGAAGCATCAATCGTCTACCTGCAGCTGGCCATCGAACTCGAAGACCAGGACCTCACCGGTATGAGCTCGTGGATGCGGGCCCAGGCTGAGGAAGAGCAGGTCCACGCAGCGAAGTTCATGCAGCACTCGCTCGATCGCGGAACCGCTCCGCAGATCGGCACGATCTCCGCACCGAGCTTCTCCGGCAAGTCGCCGGCCGAGCTGTTCCAGGCTGCGCTCGACCACGAGCGCAAGGTCTCGGAATCGATCCGCAACCTCTACCGCACGGCGCAGAAGGAAGATGACATCGACATCATCCCGCTGCTCAACTGGTTCATCGAAGAGCAGGTCGAAGAAGAAGCCAGCGTCGGTGAGATCGTCGGGCAGCTCGAGGGCATCGGCGATGACTTCAGCGGCCTCCTGCGCATTGACGCCAAGCTCGGCGCCCGCACTCCGGCTGTCGTGGCCGACACCGAAGAGTGAGCGTTCGGCACCACCTGAACTGAGCGTCGCCCCGGTCCACACGGACCGGGGCGACGTCGATTCAGTGACGACATCAGGCAGTCAGAATGAGTTCAGACGACTGCGATCGCCAGCTGGATAGGTTTCAGAGGATGCGGCTCAGAGCACTTCCCAGTCGACGGTGATGACACCGGAGCCGGTGCCGCCGACGGCCTTCATCGCGCCTTCACTCAAGTCGAGGCAGCGGCCGGCGACGAATGGTCCACGGTCATTGATCCGGACGACAACGGACTGGCCGTTGGCCTTGTTCGTGACCTTCACCTTGCTGTTGAACGGCAGCTGCTTATGCGCAGCCGTGATGCCCATCGGGTTGTACGATTCCCCGTTGGCCGTCGTATGGCCGGTGTTGTAGAACGACGCCTTGCAGGTGCCGCTCTGGCCGGTGTCGGCCGCATTGTCTGATCCCGCTGCTCCCCCGGCCGGCGTTGCCGATCCGGAGTTCCCGCTTCCACCAGGGTTGGGAACCGTCGTGTCCGGCACCGGTGGCGTGGTGGGCTTCATCGTCGCAGCGAATGCTTCGGGTTCGCGGGTCTCCTTGGAACGGCTGACCGCATCGTCCCAATCCTTGCGGACCTTGTCAGCATGCGCGTTGTCAGCGGAGATCGGCTGTGTGAACGCCGGGCCGGTGCGCGGCTGTTCCTCGGTGCTGAAGGAGACGTGATCGGGTGTGCCGGGATCACCCGGAGCGAGCATGACGCCCGAAACGACGAGGCTGGCAACAGCTGCTGTCGGCACGGCCAGTGCAGCCCAGTTGGGCATCCGGTTGGTGGAGCGCAGGATGCTGGCGGCCGATGCCGGCTCTTCGTCCAGATAGCTGTGGCGACCTTGGCGACTGCGCCCGAACGACCCGAGGAAGTCAGAGATCGACGCTCCAAACGTCCTTTTCGGCGCAGAATGCTTGCCCACTGTGAGACCCTTCACACTACAAAGCCAGTCATGACAATCACAGCATATGTAACAGAAGGATTAAGAGCCAGCCCGGGGGCCGCTTTCAGAGGAAAACGTGATGAAATCCCCTCACCACAGCACTGCGGCGACCTGCGCGGGGGCTGCAGACGGCGCAGCTCAGCGTGCTGCGTCGTCGCGTGCCGGGCGCTCGTCGAGAGTCGTGATGACGTGCGGATGTGCGCTGTCGCGCTCTTCTGAGGCGGCGGTGCTGCGGCGGATGAATCCGCGTGTCTTCTCCGCACTGGTGGCGACGCCGCGCTGCATGGAGATGAAGGTCTGTTCGAGCCGACCGGACACCTGCTCCTGCGCTCCGCTCAGCAGATCAGTGAGCTTCTCCTCGGTCCAGTCGACGGCCTTATCGGATCCGGAGAGCGTCGACTTCAGCTGTTCGCGGCCCTTGTCCACAGCCCACCGCGCATTGTCCTGATATGCGCGGGTGCGGCCGCGCGGATTGCTGCGCAGCATGCGGGCCTCGCTGAGCAGCTGGCTGCCGCCCTCGCGTGCCGTGCGCCCGAGCGCATCGGCGACGCTGAGACCGTAGGCGACTGTGCGGCCTGCGATCGACCGCAGGCGGTCAGACCGGGACGTATCAGTGGAGTCGTAGACTGCGGTCGGTTCGATGGGTTCGGCTGCACTGTGCTTCATGGTTATCCGTCCTCACAGAGTTGGGCGCTGCTGTCAGTATGACAGCACGAGTGGAGTCAGCGCACTGAGCGTTCACACAGAGTCGGAACCCGTCCAGAGATCGGTCTCCCGAGGGCTGCTGCCCAGCTGCTCCTGCCCTCCCCGTTCCTGCCGACAGTCGGCGCTCACAACGGTGCCTCTCCCCTGCCGCACGGGCTGCCCAGACCTGCAATAGGCTGGGGTTCTATGAGCGCCCATCGCACGGATGTCATCGCCCATCGGGGCGGCCTGTGGCCCGCTGCTGCTGAGAACACTTTGGCGGCTTTCGAACAGGCCGTGGCTCACGGCATCACTATGCTCGAAACCGATGTGCATCTGTCGAAGGACGGGATCATCTTCGCCGCTCATGATGCTGACCTCAAGCGCATCGCCGGCCGCCCTGAACGACTCCACGAGGTCCCGGCAGCCGAGCTGGAGCGCATCGAGCTGACCGACGGTGGGACTCTCCTCCGCCTGGCCGATCTGCTCGATGCCTTCCCCGCTGCCCACATCAACATCGACGTCAAAGCCGATCGCACCACCACTGCTGCTGTCATCCGCTTCATGCGTGCGCGCACCGACACCCGCCGCCTGCGCCTGGCATCGTTTTCCACCCGGCGCCTGCAGCGCCTGCGCCGAGCCCTGCCCAGCATCGCCACCTCAGTGGGAACCACCGAGGTGGCCCAGCTTCTGCTCTGCGGCTCCCGTGGGATGAGGCTCCACCCTTCGGTCGACGCAGTCCAGGTGCCTGCGAGCTGGAACGGCATTCCCGTCATCACACCCCGGTTCCTGCGCACCGCTCATGCACGCGGGCTGCGCGTCGACGCATGGACGATCAACGAGCCGCAGGAGATGCGCCGCCTGGCGCAGTTGGGAGTCGATGGGCTGGTGACCGATGATCCGGTGACCGCCCAGCAGGTGCTCGCCGCTCTCGAGTAGACGATGGCAGCACTGCCCGCGCCGGAACGCGCGGCGGAGGCGGGCAGGGCGCAGTTTAGGCGGGAATGAAACGAGTCGCTAGACTGTTGTGGTTGCCAAGAGCGTGAAATCCATCATCGGAAGGTGTGCAACAGATGAGTGAACGCAGTCTGCGCGGTACCCAGCTGGGCTCCAGGAGCCTCGAATCGGAAGTCGGTGTTGAGCCGGCTCCGCGCCAGTTGGTCGAGTACGTCTGCGAAGACGGTCATACGTTCACCGTCCCCTTCTCCGTTGAGGCCGACGTCCCTGCCACCTGGGACTCCGGCACCCACGGCATCGGCACCCGCGTCGGCGGCGCCGAGCCGGACGAAGAGCCGGAGAAGCCGGTGCGCACCCACTGGGACATGCTCCTGGAGCGTCGCTCCTTCGAAGAGCTGCAGGTGCTCCTCGACGAACGCCTGGCGATCCGCCGCGGAGAGATCCCACCGCAGGTGTGACACCTCGCGGCGTCAGACGTCAGCTCCAGCGCCACTGATCTGAACAGAGAGGGCGGGCCCGATCACCGGGCCCGCCCTCCTGCTGCATTCAGCTGTGCTCAGATTCACCGCACTTCAGCCGGTGCGCGCCTCAGTCGGTGCGCACGCCAGCAACTGGTGCGCGTCGTCAGCAGCCGGTGCGCGTCGTCAGCCGTTGCGGCCACCGCTCACCTGCGTGAGGAGACGGCGGGCCTGTGCGAGCCGGTGCTCGGCGCCCCACTGCGCGACGCGGACGACGGCTTCGCGAATGATGCTGCCGTGCATCTTCGACTCCCCGAGCTCGCGTTCGACGAAGACGACCGGCACCTCGGCGATCTGCAGTCCGGCGTCGTAGACGCGCTTGGTCATATCGATCTGGAAGCAGTAGCCCTGGGAAGCGATCTGGCCGAGATCCAGCTGCTCCAAGGTGCTGCGGCGGAAGGCACGGAAACCGGCGGTCGCGTCCTTGACGCCCATACCCATGAGCACATCGACGTAGATGTTGGCGCCGCGGGAGAGGACATGCCGGTTGCGCGGCCAGTTGACGACAGCACCCCCGGGAACCCAGCGGGAGCCGATCGCCAGATCGGCACCGTTCTCGACGGCCTCAAGCAGCAGCGGCAGGTCCTTGCCGCGGTGCGAGCCGTCAGCGTCCATCTCGCAGATGATCGCATAGTCCCGCTCCAGCGCCCACCGGAACCCTGCCACATAGGCGGGCCCGAGCCCGGCCTTCTCGGTCCGGTGCAGAACGTGGATGCGCGAGTCCTCGGCGGCCTTCTCGTCGGCCCACTGGCCGGTGCCGTCCGGAGAGTTGTCGTCGGCGATGAGCACGTCGGCATGCGGGGCATACGCATGGATCGACGCGAGGGTCACCGGCAGCGAATCGCGTTCGTTGTACGTCGGGATGATGATGAGCGTAGACATAGGCACCACTCCACCTTAAACGACATCACCCGGGCAGCCGCACATCCCGCAGGGCCGGTTCGCTCCAGAATGCGACCGGTGCGCTCCAGCGTGCCGCAGACGCAGCCCGGCTCAGCGTGACAGCTGTGTGCCCTCGACCCAGACCTCACGCAGCCGCGGCAGCGTGGCATCCGCGCTGAGATCCGGCAGGCCGGGAGTGCCGGAACGCGGATCCGTGCTCCACGCAGCAACACGGGCGTCCGCCGCCTGCACCAGCAGGTCCTCAACCTCCCATACGCACGCGGTCGCCGCAGCACCGGGAGCCAGCACTCCCCCTTCGAAGCGCCCGAGAGCCCGATAGCCGAAGCGCGTGACGGCATTGAACGCAGCGCGCGCAGAGACTCCAGCGGCTGCATCGTAGACAGCTGCACGCAGACTCTCCCAGGGATTCTCGGCCGTCAGAGCAAAGCTCACCTGGGCGCCGGCGCTCAGCAGCTGCGCCAGCGGCTGCTCGAAGGCCAGCGGGTCGACGGTGAGGCCCAGACCCGACTGCGCCAGCGCCTCGATGGCGTCATCCGGGATCGCGGTGTTGACGGCCAGCCGCCAGCCGAAGCGCTGCAGGTGGGTGCGCACCTCATCGTCAGCGAGCAGGCCGGTGACGGCGCCAAGCTCCTCTGCACTGTCGATGAGCACGAAGTGCGCCCCGGCAGCCAGGGCTGACGCATCGACATCGGCGACTCGGATCGCCGCGGCACTGCCTGCCTCTCCCCCGCCGTCCAGCACATACGCGGTGATCGCCAGCTCAGGCGGCGCAACGGCCCGGTAGTCGGCCAGCTGCTCGGCGGTGCCGATGACATGGGCGGCGGTCACACCTCGGGCGAGGAGCTCACGGCCGCTCGGAGCCTTGCGGACGGCTTCCGGCCGCAGGTCGACGGCCGCGGAGACGAGGCCGGGGGTGACGAATGCGCCAGCGAGGTCGCGGTGGTCGCCCTCGGCAGCCTGCGCGGCCTCATCGGAGCCGACCCAGCCGACCGTCGAACCGGCGAAGATGATCGCCGTGGCGAAGGGATCGACGCTGGAGTACACGTCTGCGTTGAAGAGGATCGTCGTATCAGTCACGCGGTCATTGTGTCACGAGTCCGTGCCGGCGGGTTAGGGTGACGTGTGTGAAGGCTCCACTCATCATCCTCGACACGCCGGCGCTGTACTATCGGGCGTTCTACGCGCTGCCGGACACCATCCGCTCCCCTGAGGGCTTCCCCGTCAACGCCGTGCGCGGTGTGCTCGACACGATCGCCCAGCTGGCGGAGAGCTGGTCCTCGACGCGGATCGTGGCGACGATGGACGCCGATTGGCGGCCGGCGTTCCGCACCGCGATCGTCCCGGAGTACAAGGAGCAGCGGATCCTCGACCACGAGGCCGGAACGGAGACTCCGCCGGACCTCGCCGCGCAGCTGCCGCTGCTGCGCTCGAGCCTCATCGCCGCCGGGATCCCCATCGCCGAGGTGGCCGGCACCGAAGCCGATGACGTCATCGCCTCCTTCATCGCCGGAACCGATGAGCCGGTGGTCATCGTCTCCCCGGACCGCGATCTGCTCGCCCTGCTCGATGACGCCGGCCGTGCGACCGTCTCGCGGCCCAAGAAGGGCGGCGTGTGGGAGCAGGTGCGGGCCCGTGATCTCCCGGAGCTCTACGGTGTGGCAAGCGGCACCGCTTATCGTGCGCTCGCGGCGCTGCGCGGAGACCCTTCTGATGGCCTGCCCGGCGTCCCCGGGATCGGAGAGAAGACCGCCGCGAAACTCGTCGACGGCTACGGCAGCCTGGACGGAGTCATCGCCGCCGCCGAGGCCGGTGAGAAGGACCATGGGCTCAGCCCCAAGCGCCGGGAGAGCATCCTCGTCCACGCCGAGGCGGTCCGTCGGCAGCATCAGGTGATGACGGCCGTCGACGACCTGGAGATCGGCGAGTTCCTCGCTGCCGTGGCGGCCTCTGAACAGAACCGCGACGCCGCAACCCTGCGCGAGCTGGCCGGCACGCACGGCTTCGAACGCAGCGCCGAACGCCTCATCGCCGTGCTCTCCCCCACGCCAACCGCCGAGGCGCCCCTCGCCTCGATAGCGGCGCCCACCACCTCAGGTGCGGCGGCAGAAGCCACCGGCGAGCTGTTCGCCCCGCCGGAACCGACGCTGCCGGACCGCGGCTGGACGCGCTCCCCGGTCTGGGGCTTCGACCTGGAGACCACCGGCACCGACCCGCACACCGCCCGCATCGTCACCGCATCACTGTGCGAGTTCCGCGACGGTGTGGAGACCAGCCGGCTCGAATGGCTGGCCGATCCGGGGGTGGAGATCCCGCGCGCTGCCGCTGAGGTCCACGGGATCACCACCGAACACGCACGCACGCACGGCCGGCCCCTGGCGGACGTCGTCGGCGAAGTGCTCGAATGGTTCGCGCGGATCCGGGACAGCGGCGGGCTCATCGTCGGCCACAACATCGTCTTCGACCTCACCATCCTCGAGGTCGAGTCCCAGCGGCTGGGCACACCGACTCACGCCGCACAGGTGTGCCCGCCGGTGATCGACACCTTCGTCATTGACAAGCACGTCGACCCCTACCGCCGCGGATCCCGCGTGCTGACAGCGCTCGCAGAACACTGGAGCGTCGCACTCGATAATGCCCACGATGCCACTGCCGATGCGGTGGCTGCTGTCGAGATCGCGCTGCGGATCGCGGCCGCCCACCCGGAGACGATCGGCAGCCTCGCGGCGGGCGAGCTGCACGAGGCGCAGGTCGGCTGGAAGCGGGAGCAGTCGGCGAGCTTCGAGGCGTATCTGCGGCGCAAACGCGGGGACGACTCCATCACCGTCAGCCGCGAATGGCCGTTCGAGACACCACACCTGCCGGACTGAGCCGCAGCGGCGAAAAGAGCACGTAGACTTTCCAGAGCACGAACCCGCGGCGCCGGTGAGCGGCGCCACTGCCCCCGAACGACCCTGAGGACGTGACATATGGGATTCCTCTCCCGCCTGCTCAACCGGCCCGGCGCCCAAGCTGAGAAGAGCATCGGCTGGCTCGACCGGGCCTGGCCGCAGCTCGATGCGCTGGGCAAGGAGTACGCCGAGCTTACGGACGAGGAGATCGCCGAGACCGCGGCTGAGATCTTCACCACCGGCGGCCGGCAGGAGCAGCTGCGCCGCTATGCCGCGCTTGTGCGGGAGGCTGCCGAACGCGCTCTGGACGAGCGCCCCTACAACTCGCAGATCCAAGGTCTCATCGGCCTGCTCGACGGTTCGATCGTGCAGATGCTCACCGGTGAGGGCAAGACGCTCGTCGGCGCGATGGCAGCGGCCGGCTATGCCCTGCAGGGCCGCAGCGTCCACGTCGTGTCGGTCAACGACTATCTCGCGGTGCGCGACCGCAACTGGATGAAGCCGCTGTTCGACCTGCTCGGCGTCAAGTCGGCCAGCATCTTCGAGTCCGCCGGCAACGTCACCCGCCGCAAGGCCTACCGCGCGGAGGTCGTCTACGGGGCGGTGACGGAGATCGGCTTCGATGTGCTGCGCGACCGGTTCATCGTCGATGACGATGAGATCCGCGTGCACACCCGCGATGTCGTCATCGTCGACGAAGCCGATTCGGTGCTCATCGACGAGGCGCGCGTGCCGCTCGTACTCGCTGGCTCCACCGAGGTGCAGGATGCCGATGAGAAGATCGCCGCGCTCGTCAGCGGCCTCGACCCTGATGTCCACTATGAGGTCAGCTCCGACCGGCAGGCCGTCTCCCTCACCGATGCCGGCGTCGACCACATCGAAGAGCTGCTCGACGTCGACCTCTACGGTGAGGATGCCCAGACGCTGGCGGCGATCAACATCGCCCTCTACGCAGAAGCTCTCGTGACGCGCGATATCGACTATCTCGTCGTCGACGGGCAGGTGAAGCTCATCTCCGGCTCGCGCGGGCGTGTGGCCGAGCTGCAGCGCTGGCCGGACGGCCTGCAGGCGGCAGTCGAGGCGAAGGAGAAGCTCACCACCACGGAATCCGGTGAGATCCTCGACCAGATGACGGTCGAGGAGTTCATCCGCGGCTACGACACCGTCTGCGGCATGACCGGCACCGCGCTGGCCGTCGGTGATGACCTGCGCGAGTTCTACGACCTGGAGATCGTGCCGGTCGAACCGAATGAGAAGGTCATCCGCGAGGACGAACCCGACCGGCTCTACACCTTCCAGGAGTCGAAGGAGCGTGCGATCGTCGAAGAGGTCGACGAACAGCACGCCACCGGCCGGCCGATCCTCATCGGCACCCGTTCGGTCGCCGAATCCGAAAGCCTCGCAGCCCGCCTGAAGGAGCGCGGCATCTCCTGCGAGGTGCTCAACGCCAAGGACGACTCCCGGGAAGCGGAGATCATCGCCCAGGCCGGACGCAGCGGAGCAGTGACGGTGTCAACCCAGATGGCCGGTCGCGGCACCGATATCCGGCTCGTCGACGAGAAGGCCGTCGACGCCGGTGGTCTGCTCGTCATCGGTGCCGGGCGGTACCCGTCGTCGCGGCTGGACGACCAGCTGCGCGGACGTGCAGGACGACAGGGCGATCCGGGCTCTTCGGTGTTCTTCACCTGCCTGGAGGACGAGCTCATGAGTCACGTTCCCGAGGCCAAGCGCTTCGTCGAAGAAGGCGATGAGACCGGCTACATCGGCAATCGGCGCGCCGCCCAGCTCGTCGAGCACGCCCAGCGGATGTCCGAAGGACACAACACCGCGGTGCACCGCGATACGTGGCGGTTCAACCAGCTCATGAAGCAGCAGCGGGAGATCGTGCTCGGCAAGCGCGACCGGATCCGCAAGGAGCACTCCGGCGTCGATGAGCTGCGCGACCGGCTGCCCGAGGCGGTCGAGGCCTGGGATGAGGAGTTCGGCGCAGAGGTCGTCGACGATGCGCTGCGCGATGTGCTGCTCTTCCAGCTCGATCAGCGCTGGGTCGAGCACCTGGCCTATCTCAACGATCTGCGCGAGGGCATCCACCTGCGTACCCTGGCGAAGGAACGGCCGCACGAGGCGTTCAACACCGAGTCGATCGCAGCCTTCGACACCTTCTGGCCCGATGTCCTCGATGCTGCCGAGGAGGTGCTGGGAGAAGCTGAGATCACTGCTGATGGCATCGACCTGCCCTCTCACGGTATGAAGCGGCCGTCGTCGACATGGACGTATCTGACGACCGAGTCGACATTCGGCTCCGATATCGAGGCCGTCGTCAAGCGCGCCCGCAAGCGCTGAGCGGCGAACAGTCGAGGAAGCGCTGAGCGGCGAAGGGGCGAGGAAGGGCTGAGCGGCGAGCCAGCCGCTGCGGAGTCCACGCCGCCGGCGTTCAGGAAGCCGCCGGCGCTCAGGAAGCCGCCGGCGCTCAGGAAGCCGCCGGCGCTCAGGAATCAGCGACGACGCCGCGGCGGATCGCATCGGCTGCCCGCCGCACCGTCGGTTCGACTGCCGGCGGGCAGACATCGGCGATCTGTCCGAGCATGTCGAGCGTCTGCTTGGCCCAGCGCACGAAGTCGCCGGCAGCCACCTCGGATCCGGCCAGCGCGCCGCTGAGGCTCTTGCCCTCCGTCCAGCGGAACACCGCCTGCACAAGCCCGAAATCCGGCTCCGGGGTCGGCGGCAACCGGAAGTCGGTCTCCATGCGGAACAGATCGGCCCACAGCCCGCGCAGCTCGGTGGCGGCCTGCTCGAGGCCGGCTGTCGGCATCGGCGGCATCGCCCAGCCGCCCTCGCGGCGGGACTGATAGCACAGCGCAGAAGCCAGGCCCGCTGCCTCGGGCTCGGTGAGCGCATCCCACAGACCAGCTCGCACACTCATCGCAGCGAGCAGATCGCGCTCCCCGTAGATGCGGCGCAGGATCCTCGAATCATCCGGCAGGAAGTGCAGCGCGGTGAGCACCGAGCACACCCGGTCGAACACGTGCGCGATCGAGGAGGTGCGCCCGGAGATTTGGCGGCGCAGCGCGGCAGTCTCCTGCTCGAGTTTGAACAGCCGCTCCGCCCAGCGGGCGTGGTTCTCCCGTTCCGGGCAGGAATGGCAGGGGTGCGCACGCAGCTGTTCGCGCACCGCCTCGATCTCAGATTCCCCCGAGCGCGGCGGCCGGTGGCGGGTCTTGTTCTTGCCCTGCGGCGAACTCAGCTGTCCGCGTTCGAAAGCGCTCTCCATGAGGTCGATGACCTGCCGGCGGGCAGCGACCTGCCGGTGGTTGAACTTCTTCGGCAGCCGGATGTGGCCGAGCTGCTGGGCAGGTTCGGTCACCTCGTGCGGGCGCAGATGCCACACCTTGCCGAAACTCGTGAGGATCGTCGGCAGCCGGCTCGTGCCCTCCTGGCTCTGCATCGCCTGGATGACGACGGCTGGCTCGGAGAACTTGTGCGAAGGCAGCACGATGACATCGCCGGGTGTGAGGCTGGCGAGGGACTCGATGACATCCCGCTGCTTGACCTTCGAGCGGTAGCGGCTGGCCTTCTTCTCCATGGTCGACAGCGTCCGGCGCAACTGCGCATAGGAGGTGAAGTCTCCGGCCTCGCAGGTCATCGAGGCCCGGTAGCCGGCCATCGCCTCCTCATTGCGCCGCAGCTTCTTCGCCAGGCCCACAACGCCGCGGTCGGCCTGGAACTGCGCGAAGGAGGTCTCCAGCACCTTCGCGGCGTCGTCCTTCGTCATGCGGGCGAGCAGATTGGCCGCCATGTTGTAGGTGGGGGTGAACTGGCTGCGCAGCGCATAGGTGCGCTTCGAGGCCAGCGCCTGAATCTCCTCCGGTGAGATCGTCGGATGCCAGATGACGACGGCGTGGCCTTCGATGTCGATGCCGCGCCGGCCGGCTCTGCCGGTCAGCTGCGTGAACTCACCGGGCGTGATCTGGACGTGGGATTCGCCGTTGAACTTCGTGAGCTTCTCCAACACCACCGTGCGCGCCGGCATATTGATGCCCAGGGCCAGGGTCTCAGTGGCGAAGACGACGTGGAGGCAGCCGGCGGCGAAGAGCTCCTCGACGAGCTCTTTGAACTGCGGAATGAGCCCGGCGTGGTGGGCGGCGAAGCCGTGGAGGAGGCCGGTGGCGAAGGTGTGGAAGCCGAGCACTCCGAGGTCTTCGGCCGCGAGTTCGTCCTGCAGCTCCTCGACTCGGGTGCGGATGTGGCGCTTCTGCTCCGCGCTCGTGAGTTCGAGGCCGGCGGCCAGGCACTGTTCGACGGCGTCGTCGCAGGCATTGCGGGAGAAGATGAAGCAGATGGCCGGCAGCAGCCGTTCGTGCAGCAGCTCGGTGATGATCGAGGTGCGGGTCGGGCGGCGGAAGCGCATCTGGCGCGGATTGCGGCGGTCCCGGCGGCTCGTGGGCCGGCGGGTGAACTTCTGCGTCGCATAGACGAGATCGCGGTTGAGCTTGTGGGCGTTCTTCTTCCCCGGCGCGAACAGCGGATAGAGGTTCGTGCCGACGGCCACGTGGTTGTACAGCGGCACCGGGCGGTGTTCGGAGACGATGACGTCTGTGTCGCCGCGCACCTCGGCCAGCCAGTCGCCGAACTCCTCAGCGTTCGACACGGTGGCCGACAGGCTCACGAGCGCCACGTGCATGGGCAGATGGATGATGACCTCTTCCCACACCGGGCCGCGGAACCTGTCGCCCAGGTAGTGGACCTCATCGAGGACGACGAAGCCGAGCTTCGTCAGATCGGTGCCGGAGTAGATCATATTGCGCAGCACCTCGGTCGTCATGACGATGACCTGGGCGTCGCGGCGGATCGTCGTATCGCCGGTGAGCAGGCCGACGTTCTCCTCACCGTACTCAGCGCAGAGCTGGAGGAACTTCTGATTGCTCAGCGCCTTGATGGGGGTGGTGTAGAAGGCCCGGACACCGCGTTCGAAGGCCAGGCGGACGGCGAACTGCGCGACGACGGTCTTGCCGGCGCCGGTGGGTGCGGCCACGAGCACGGACTTGCCGGCCTGCAGCGACAGGCAGGCTGAGGTCTGGAAGTCATCGAGCTCGTAGTCGAGTTCAGCGGCATAGCGGCCGAGCGGTGAGCCTGCCTGTTCCACGCGGCGCTGGTGGGCGGCATAGGCTTCGGCAGGTGAGAGCTCCATATCGGCCCATTCTACCGGCTCGGGTCCGGCCCAGCGTCGCGGTGAGCGCCCTGCTGCTCAGTCCTCGTCGTCGAGTTCGACCGGCTCCACCCACGTGCCTTCGGCGATCATCCGCTTCTTGCGGCGGCGGTCATTGAACACGCACACCACCCAGGCGAGGACGAACATCAGCATCATCGGGATGACGAGGAAGAACATCGACAGCGCGTCCGGTGACGGGGTGGCGATCGCGGCGAAGGTGAAGACGAGCACGACGATCCACCGCCACGACTTGCGGATCCCGGTCGCCGAGAGGATGCCGATGAGGTTGAGCCCCACCATGAGGACCGGCAGCACGAACGCGATGCCGAAGACCACGATGATGAGCATGACGAAGGAGAAGTAGTCCTGCGCCGGCACGAAGTTCGACGCCCCCAACGGGGTGAAGACCATGAGGGTGCGCACCGCATTGGGCAGCGCGAAGAACGCCAGCGCCGCGCCGGCGAAGAACAGCGGCAGAGCAGTGGCGAGGAAGCTGAGGGTGTAGAGCCGCTCCCGCTTCGTCAGCCCGGGCATGATGAAAGCCCACAGCTGGTAGAGCCACAGCGGGGCGGTGACGAGGATGCCGAGGAACAGCGAGACCTTGAGCTTGAGATCGAAGGGAGAGGCGACGCCGGCGAAGTTCAGGGTCGCATCGCGGCCCTCCTGCTCGGCGACCTGGCGAATCGGCATCTGCAGGATGTCGAGCACCGGATCATAGAGGATCCAGCCGACAACACCGCCCAGCAGCAGGCCGATGAGGCAGATGATGAGGCGGTTGCGGAGTTCGCGCAGATGCCCGCCCAGGGGCATGCGGCGCTCAGGGTTCTGGCGTCGCGGCTGACGCCTGGAAGGTTTCGCCACGAACGACCTCAGAGGTCGTCGTCGCGGCGCGACTCACCTTCGCTGCGGGCTTCGGACACACGATCAGCCGCGGGTGCCGAACGATGCGCACTGCCGGAATCGGCCGGGCGCTGGGCATCGGTGATCTCCTTGGCGTCATCATCGCTGCCGTCGTCGTCGCGCAGATCCTTGATCTCGGATTTGAACACCTTCATCGACCGGCCGAGGTTCTTCGCCACCATCGGCAGCTTGGCCGCGCCGAAGACGACGATGATGGCCAGCACGAGGATGAGCAGGTGGACAGGTTGCGGACGCATGGAGTCTCCTTTGCAATGACTGCTTCTCAAGTGTAGTCCTTCGGACCGGATGCTTCACACCGTGACAGCTGGCGGATCTCCGGCCGCTGGGACTCAGCCGGCAGCGCTCTGCGGTGCGGAGCGGATCTCTGCCAGAGCCGCCTCGGACTGCCGCAGCGCCTCATGCACGGCATCGGCCGGGTCGAGGGCGATGACATGCTTGCCGTGGGCGAGCAGCCAGCGTACGAGCCACGCCTGGTCGTAGACCGGCAGGGTGATCGTGACGGTGCCCGGCCCATGCGTGTCATAGGAGGTCTCTGCCTGCATGTCCTCAACAAGCCTGGCCCCGGCGGCCGTCAGCGTCATCGTCACCGCGCCCGAGGCGGGGGTGCGGCGATCGCGTCGCCTCTCCCCCGCCTCGGGAACGGTCCCAGCCGCTGCGCCGGCTGCGTTTGCTGCGGTCTCCTTGCTGCTGGTGCCGGCGTGGGGACGGGCAGGCACCGGCTGGATGCGGCGGATGTTGTCGAGGGCGAAGCTGCGCAGCCCGCCGGCGGTGTGGCAGTGGGCTGCGAGGTACCAGCGGCCGGACAGCCGGAGGGTGAGCGGGTCGACGATGCGTTCGGTGAGCTCATCGCGGCTGGGCACGTAATAGGTCAGCTGCAGATCGTCGCCGTCGGCCAGCGCGGTCTCGACGACCTGTTTGACGTGCGGGTCGACCGGCGGGAGAACGATGTCGAAGCGCTGCGCAGTCTCTTCGGGGCTGGCAGCTGCGGCGAGCTTGTCCTTGGCGCTGGCCACCGCCTCGGCGTCGGCCGGGTCGAGGGCCAGGATCGTCTCCAGGGCCAGTGTCAGGGTGCCGGCCTCGGCGCGTGAGAGGCGCACCGGCACGGAGACTTCCTCGGCGTTGGAGACGTAGATGCGGTCGTCCTCCCAGCTCGCCTCAATAAGGTCATCGGGCATGTGCCCGGGCCGGCCGGAGACGAAGAGCAGCTCGAGGTCGTCGATGAGCTCCTCGCGGGTGCAGCCGAAGGTCGCGGCCACGTCGCTGAGCTCGGCTCCGGGATTGGCGGTCAGGTACGGCACCAGGCCGAGCAGCCGGCTGAGCCGCTCAGGCGTCGTCTGCGCCATCGTCACTCCCCTCCCCTGCGGTGGTGGCTTCACGTGCGGTGTGGGTGTCGTCGCCGGCGCCTCCGCTGTCGTCCGCGGGGCCTTCGCTGTCATCCCCAGCGCCGATGAGCCCGGTGAGCGCCGAGATCGTCGCCTGCACATGCGCGTGGTGGGCGATAGCCAGCTCGCGGGGGCTCATGACGCGCACGCTCGGACCGAACTCTGCCAGCGTCGTCGCGCACAGCTCGGCGTCGTCGAAGTCGAGCGCGAACGTGTCCCAGCCCTGCGCGGTCGTGCCGGTGTGGGTACCCTCGCGGCGCAGCGGCTCGGCCCGGCCGGGTGCGATCGCGATGACAGCCTGCCGGCGGGTGCCGGGCTCCGGAGCCGGATTGAAGTGCGCGGCGGCATCGAAGCCAGCCGGGATCTCATAGTCACCGGCCGTGCGTCGCGGAGCTTTGCGGATCCGGCCCATGATGCGCGAGAGCCGGAAGGTGCGCACCGCATCGCGGTCGACGTCGCGGCCCATGAGGTACACGCGGTTGCCGCGGGTCAGCAGCGCATAGGGCTCCAGGGTGCGGGTGGCGGTCTCACCGCTGGTCTTGCGGTAGGAGAAGCGCACCGGCAGCCGCTCGCTCGTCGCCCGGATGGCGGTGGCGACATCGCCGGGCCAGAAACCGGCAGAGGGCGCCACGAGCGGTTCGCTGCCATCGGCCTGCGCGCTCAGCTCCGTGCCGAGGCCGGTGAGCTTGTGCCGGGCGCGTTCGGCCTGCCCGGCCACGGGTGAGGAGCGCCACCAGTCGGCGGCCACGGACAGGGCCGCCGCCTCGGCCGGGGTGAAGTCGATGGCCGGCAGCTCATAGTCCTCATGGGTGATCCGGTAGCCGTAGACGGTGTCGCTGGAGCCGATATCGGTCCAGTTCGTCGTGGAGATCTCGATTCCCAGATCCCGCAGCGCGTCCTTGTCGCGGGAGAATCGCCGGTCGAAGGCATCGTCGCTGAGGCCGTGATAGCCGGTGATCTTGCGCCGCAGCGTGTCGCGATCGACCCAGCCGCAGGCGGCACGCAGGGCGATGAGCAGATTGAGCAGCCGCTCGGTGGCCTGGCGTATCTGGTTCACGCTTCTAAGCTACTACGTTTGGCCGGTACGGTTAAGCACATGATCCATTGGCGTGAAGGAACCGTCCGCGCGGTCACGAAGACCTGGTCGGGCGTCCACCAGACCCGTGTCGAACTCACCTCCCCGCTGCCCGGGCGCGAGGACAGCGAACGGGAGATCGCCGCGATCGCCTATACGGAGATCGTCGGCACCCCGCGCCCCGGCGACCGGGTGCTCGTCAACGTCTCGGCGCTGGCCCGCCGGCTGGGCACCGGCGGTTTCGGGCTCATCGTCGCGCTGCCGGAGAACCTCCCAGCCGATCCCCCACCGCAGCCCGGCCACATGGTCAAGGACCGCTATGCGCCGCTGCAGACGATGGTGCTCGGCGTCGATGATCAGGAATCTGCGCATCACACCGCGATCCGCGACGCCGCTTCGCTCTCTGGTCTGCCGGTTATCGTCGCTGACCTCCATTCGGCGCTGCCAGCGGCACTGGCCGGGATCCGGGTGGCCGCTCCCGAGGCGCGGGTCGCCTATGTCATGACCGATGGGGCGGCCCTGCCGCTGCCGTTCTCCCGCGCGGCAGCTGAGCTGCGTGCGTGCGGCTGGCTGGCGGCGACGATCAGCGTCGGGCAGGCCTATGGCGGGGACTATGAGGCGGTGACGATCCACTCGGCGCTGTTGGCCGCCGCCGAGGTGGCCCGCGCCGATATCGTCATCGTCTCCCAGGGTCCGGGGAACCTGGGCACCGGCACCCCGTACGGGTTCACCGGGATGATGGTCGCCGACCACCTCAATGCCGCAGCACTGCTGGGCGGCACGCCGATCGCACTGGCACGGATGTCGAATGCCGATGCCCGCGGCCGGCACTACGGCATCTCCCACCACACGCTCACCGCCGTCGGGCAGGCGGCCAATCCCGGCTGCCTCGTCCCGCTGCCGGATCTGGCGCAGCTGAGCGATGCGGAGATCAGCGAGGCGCTCGGCGCCGAGGCGGCCGATCCGCGCTCGGTCATCGAGACGGTGTCAGCGCAGCTGCCGGGCCTGCAGCGGCACACCGTCGACTGGGTCGACCCGCGCGGTCTGCTGGCTGAATTGCAGCAGGTGCCCGTGCGGCTTTCAACGATGGGGCGGGGACTGACAGAGGATCCCGTGTCATTCATCGCTGCTGCCGCAGCGGGCACCTGTGCTGCTGCTGCTCGTCTGAGCTGAGACTCAGCCGACGCCTTCGAGGTCGCAGACGAAGATGAGGCTCTCGTTCGGGCCGATCGCACCCGGCACGCCGTTGGGGCCGTAAGCCATGTGCGGCGGGATGCGCAGGGTGCGGCGTCCGCCGACCTTCATACCCTGCACGCCTTCGTCCCAGCCCTGGATGACCATGCCGACACCGAGCTTGAACTGCAGCGGCTGGCCGCGGTCCCAGGAGGCGTCGAACTGCTCACCGGTCGAGTGGGCGACGCCGACGTAGTGCACGGACACGGTGTCGCCGGCCTTCGCCTCGGCGCCGTCACCGACGATGTCGTCGATGATCTCCAGTTCGCTCGGCGGGTTCTCGCCGGGGAAGTCGACTTCAGGTTTCGTCCTGGCCACTTCGACCTGCTTTCTATCTATTCGTATGCCGTTCTAAACATGACAGTTAGTTTTGTGATCCATCTGGCGGAAGAATATCTACTACGAAGATCAGAGTTGCGTTTCCCGGAATGTTCGGTGGGGCACCTTGTTCGCCATAGCCCTTGTCTGGTGGCACAATCATCAGAACCTGCGATCCATACTTCTGACCGACGAGACCTTCGTCCCACCCCTGGATGACGGCGCCTTGACCAACCGTGACCGGTAGGGCGTTGCCGTCCGGACGCTCCCAGCTTGAATCAAACGGCTTTGAGGTGTCGTCCCAAAGCCAACCGGTGTACTTTGCGTTGACAACCTGTCCTTCGTGTACTTCAGGGCCGTCACCCTCCACTGTAGGTTCAACTACCAGTTCAGTTGGAGGATCACCTTCAGGTGCTTCAATGCTGGGCTTCCCGCTACTGTCCCGAGTGACCTTAGGCAAGTCGTCTGGCAGCTCAACTTCTTTACCCTGTGCCTTATCGAGAGGTTCAATTGAGTCCTCAACGTTGGCTACATCGACAACGTAGACGAGCGTTTGCGGAGTCTGAGCAGACTGATATGGCCCATTAAAACTCACCAGGGTTCGCGAATTAACTTTGGCACCTTTTAGCGCGTCGATCATATGTTGATTTACATCGCTAGGTGCAAGGGCAAACCCGGCAGGATTCTTATTGTCATAACTGGATTCTAAGAACTCTCCAGTGTCGCCGGAATAGATGGTCAAATGTGCAGTGACCTGTTGACCTTCTTTGATGGTTTCACCGTCGCCTTCAAGAATGGTTCGGTGAGCAGGCTTTTCTATAACAAGAGGTGCGCTGAACTTGACCTCAGGCTTTTTAGTAGCTTCTCCAGTTACTTCAACCTCGTCAAGCGACGTACTCTTTGCGTCGTCAACCGATATCGGAGTCGGGCTATCAGCCGGATTGCCTTTGGCGCTGTCATCACCGCAGCCGGTGAGCAGCAGCGCCGTTACGGCAAGAGCGCTGATGAGGGTCTTTCGCACGAGCTTTCCTCTCAGGTCGGAGTGATCTCCACAAACGTACAGAATCTTACTGGCATGCCACTGAGTGTCACACCCACGGTGCCTGTCCGCGCGGCTCAGACGACGAAGTCGGCCGGCTCCGCATCAAGGCCGTCGATGAGGGTCTCGGCCTGCTCGCTGTGGGCGGCGAAGGGGTCCTTGAGCACGATCGCGCGCTGCAGCTGGTCGTTGATCCGCAGGTGCACCCAGTCGACGGTGAAGTCCTTGCGCGCCCCCTGTGCCGCAGCGACGAAGCGTCCGCGCAGATGCGCCCGCGTCGTCGCCGGCGGCTGGTGGCGGGCGGTCTGCACTGCCGTATCGCTCACCGCCCGGGCGGCTGCGCCCTTGGCCTCGAACTGTTTGAAGACCGACGTCTGCGGGGTGAGATCGTGGTAGGCGAAGTCGAGGCGGGCGATGCGCGGATCGCTCAGCTCCAGCTGCCCGCGGGACAGATATCGGTCGAACAGCTGACGCTTGATGACCCAGTCGATCTCCCCGGCCACCGGAGCGAAGTCCCCGGTCTCCACGGCTGTGAGCATCCGCTGCCACCGGTCGATGACCCGTGCCGCGGTGCCATCGTCGCCGAGGCTGTGGTCGCCTTTGTCGACGAGCCTCGCCGCCCGGCCCAGGTAGATGCCGAGCAGCTCCAGAGTCGTCCTCGTCTGACCGGAGGCCAGTTCGAGCTCGGTGCGGCCGGTGAGGTCGCGGGCGATCCGCCGGATATCGCGGATCGGGTTGCGCAGGCTCAGATCCTCCACCGGCACCCCGGTCTCGATGAGGTCGAGCACGAGGCCGGTCGAGCCGACCTTGAGCTCCGTCGTCGTCTGCGACATCGAGGAGTCACCGACGATGACGTGCAGCCGCCGGTACTTCTCCGCATCCGCATGCGGTTCATCGCGGGCGTTGATGATCGGCCGCGATCGCGTCGTCGCTGAGGACACGCCCTCCCACATGACATCGGAGCGGGCGGAGAGCCCGAACTGCAGCTGGCCCGGGGCCACCTCGGGAGCGCGGGCCGGGGCATGCGGGTTCGCGCGGTTCGAATCGGCCGGCTTCAGCTCAGTCGTCACCTTCGCCGGGATGATTGCGCCCGCGCCGACGAGCAGCTGCCGGGCGACGAGGAACGGCAGCAGCACACTCGTGAGATGAGTGAAGTCTATCGAGCGGCGGATGAGGTAGTTCTCATGGCTGCCATAGGAGTTGCCGGCCGAATCGACGTTGTTGCGCACGAGGTGGGCGCGTCCGTCGATGCCGTCGTCTTCGAGCGCCTGCTGCGCCTTCGTGAGCAGTTCGACCATGATCTGATCGCCGGCAGCATCCTGGGCGAGCAGATCGGGCAGGGCATCGCATTCGGCGGTTGCGAACTCCGGATGCGAACCGACATCGAGGTACAGGCGCGCGCCGTTGGGCAGGAACACATTCGACGACCGGCCCCATTCGACGACCGGTCGGAACAGATACCGGGCGATCTCCTCGGGTCCGACGCGCCGCGAGGTGCCCTGTGTGAAGGCCAGTCCGTACTCGGTTTCGAGGCCGAAGATCCGCTTCACTATGCCTCCCCGCCTTCCGTTCCCGAGGCGCCGGTCGCGCCGCCCGTTCCCGAGGCGCCGGTCGCGCCGCCCGTACCCGAGGCGCCGGCTGCGTCGAGCAGTTCGCGCATCGTCTCCGCACGCAGCCTGCGGAAGGTGCGGTGGGATGTGGCGGAGCGTTCGAGCACCGCCGCCTCCAGATCATCGAGGTCGATCGGCTCGCTGTCACCGGCGAGCACCGCATGGCCGATCGCCAGCACCTCGGCCAGCGGCTTGTCAGCGGTGCGCAGGCCCGCGAGCCGGGCGCCGATCTCCTCGGCCTGTCCGCCGATGGCGACATGCTCATTCTCATCGGCGACCGAACCGTCATAGGACAGCCGGAAGAGCCGGTCGCCGGCCGCATCCTCACCGATCTCGGCGACGACGAGCTCGACCTCGAAGGGCTTCGACTCGGTGGTGAAGACACTGGCGAGGGTCTGGGCGTAGGCGTTCGTCAGACCCCGGGCGGTGACATCGGCGCGGTCGTAGGAGAAGCCGCGCAGATCGGCATAGCGCACACCGGCCTGGCGCAGGGTCTCGAACTCGTTGTACTTGCCGACGGCAGCGAAGCCGATCCGGTCGTAGATCTCGGCGATCTTGTGCAGGGTCGCCGAGGGGTTCTCCGCCAGCAGCAGGATCCCATCGTCGTAGCGCAGCACGACGACCGACCGGCCGCGGGCGATGCCCTTGCGGGCGAACTCCGCCCGGTCCTTCATGAGCTGTTCGGGCGAGACGTAGAACGGCATGCTCATCGGCGGTCTCCTTCCGCACGCGAGGCGACGACCGCGGTCGCGATCTCCAGCACCTCGGCTTCGGGTACGCGGCGCACCCCGTCTGCGTCGACGACGCGCACGATCGGAGCGACCTGGCGGACGAAGTCCGGTCCCCCGGTCGCCGAGTCGTCATCGGCGGCATCGATGAGCGCCTCAACGGCCACGCGCACTCCCCCGGCCTCCGACAGGCCCGGCGTCCACAGCTTCTTGAGCGCGCCGCGGGCGAATCCGGAGCCGGAGCCGATCGAGTGGAAGTTCACCTCTTCGTACTTGCCGCCGGTGACATCGAAGCTGAAGATCCGGCCCGCCTCCCGGCCGGGCTCCACGCCGGCGAACAGCGGCACGACGGCAAGCCCCTGGATCGCGAGGCCGAGGCTGGAGCGCAGCATCGAGGCGAGCCGGTTCGCCTTGCCCTCCAGCGACAGCGGAGTGCCTTCGATCTTCTCGTAGTGCTCGAGTTCGAGCTGGAAGAGGCGGATGAGCTCAAGCGCCAGCCCGGCCGTGCCGGCGATGCCGATGACGGAAGCGGAATCGGCGGCGTGGACCTTTTCGATGATGTGGCTGGCGATGAGATTGCCGACCGTCGCCCGGCGGTCGCCTGCCATGAGCACGCCCTTGGCGGTCTTGCAGGCGATGATCGTCGTGCCATCGGGAACGGCGGTCAGCTCACGAGCTGCCGGCAGCTCGCCGCGCATGTGCAACGGCAGCACATCCGGGGCGACGGCCCGGGCGAAATCGGTGAAGGAGTTGGTGGTCGCCGACAGGAACGCCGGATCGAATCCGGGGTTCACTGGCCGCCCTTCTGCACGAAGTTGCGCACGAACTCCTCGGCATTGGTCTCCAGCACCGAATCGATGTCATCAAGGATCGAGTCGACCGCTGCTGTGTTGATCTGGGTCTGCGCCTGCGGGGCGATGGGCGCCTCCTCCGGCGGTTCGGCCCCGTCCTTGCGATTGTGGCGGATCTGTTCCTGACCGCTCATCTCACACCTCATTCCTGTCGCGGTGGACTCTCGGACTGCTGTCCTCAAGTGTAGTGATACCCAGTGATTCCAACAGCTCGTGCACGCTCCCGGCAGCATCGACGATCGCGCCGACGAGCTCCTTCGTGCCCTTGAGCGGATAGTTCATCGGCACGCGCACGAGGCGGTCCGAACCGGTGGTGAAGACCAGCGAATCCCAGCTGGCGGAGACGAGGGCTTCGGTGAACTTCTCCACCGCCCGGCCGCGCAGATACGCGCGCGTGTCCTCCGGCGGGTTCTCCACCGCTGCCAGCACCTGCTCATCGGTGGTGAAGCGGCGGATCCGGCCGGCGGCTTCGAGCTTGTGGAACAGCCCCTTGGCCGGGCGCACATCGTGGTACTGCACGTCGATGAGTGCGAGCTTCGGGTGGTTCCACGGCAGGGACTCACGCTCCTGGTAGCGGGTCAGCAGCGCGAGCTTCGCCACCCAGTCGATCTCGGCGGCCAGGCTCATCGGGTCCTCGGCGAGCTGGGTGAGGAAGCGATCCCACAGCTGGAGCACCTCGGCGGTGTCCGCATCAGGTGCGGCGCCCACCGCCTCGGCGGCGGCCGCGCAGTACATCCGCTGAATCTCGATCGCCGTCATGTGCGAGCCGTCGGCAAGCTCCAGCGGTTCGGAGATGCTCAGGTCGTGGGAGACCTGCTGCAGGGCGGCGACCGGGTCGGCGAGTTCGATGCGCGGGCAGCGGCCTGCCTCGATGAGCCCGAGCACGAGTGAGGTCGCGCCGAAGCGCACGAGGGTGGCCGGCTCGGCCAGCGTCGCATCGCCGATGATGACGTGCAGGCGGCGGTAGATGAGCGGATCGGCATGCGGTTCGTCGCGGGTGTTGACGATCGGGCGGCGCAGTGTCGTCTCCAGGCCGATCTCGGCTTCGAAGAAGTCAGCACGCGAGGAGATCTGGTAGCCGGGCCGTTCGCTTTCGGCGCCGATGCCCACCCGGCCGGCGCCGCAGAGGATCTGGCGGGTGGTGAAGAACGGGATGAGGCAGGCGGCGAGCTCATCGAAGTCGACATCGCGGTCGACGAGGTAGTTCTCGTGCGCCCCGTAGCTCGCACCCTTCGAATCGGTGTTGTTCTTGTAGAGGTTGACCGGCTCCTCGGTGCGGGCCAGCGCCTCGACCGAACGCAGCGCCACGACATCGCCGGCCCGGTCCCACAGCACCACATCGCGGGGTGTGAGCGTCTCCGGTGAGGAGTACTCGGGATGGGCATGATCGACGTAGTAGCGCGCGCCGTTCTCCAGCACCACATTGGCCAGGTACTGCGCATCGGGCTGGGCCTGCGGCAGATGGGTCAGCTGCGAGACGTGCGCCTGCGACTCATTCATGATGAAGCCGCGGGCATCGGCCAGCGGAGACTCGGTGGCGAAGTCCCAGAAGCTCTGCGCAGACTTCAGCCCGCGCGGGCCCGCATAGGCGTCGATGACGCGGGCGGAATCGCGCATCGGATTGGCTTCCGGGCGGCCGGGCTGGGAGACGCCGAACTCCGTCTCGGCTCCCATCACGCGTCTGACACTCAGCATGTCGTCCTCCTGTCTGCTGCCGGCACGGACGTAGAATCGGTGCGTGGCTGCAAAGAAATCATCTCATCTGTTCATCGCCGTCGTCGTCGATGCGTGCCTCGTCGCGCTCTTCACGATCGTCGGCCATTACACGCATCACCAGTCGCTGGTGCCCGAGCAGATCCTGCAGACCGCGTGGCCGTTCCTCAGCGGGCTGTTCGCTGCCTGGCTGCTCAACGCTGTGTGGGCTGCTCCCCTGGCGCCGCTGCGCACCGGCACCGGCCTGTGGGCGACGACCGTGCTGCTCGGCATGGTGATCCGCGCGCTCACCGGCGCTGGCACCGAGGGCCCGTTCATCGTCGTGGCCGCGAGCCTCAACCTCGTCACGCTCGTCGGCTGGCGCGTCATCGCCACGGCTGTCTCCGGCCGCTCAGCCCGCTGAGCCGAGCCTGCTGCACCCCGGATGCGGCAGGCGGTCGGGCGGCTCACAGCAGGTCCGGATCCGGCACCGCAGTGTGTGGTTCGGCATCCGCTCCCCAGGCGGCCTGCGCCTCGGCGGCCAGCTCCCGGTCGCGAGAGCGCTCGGCCTGTGCCTCGGCAGCCTGGGAGCGTTCCTGACCGAGCATCCGCATATGGGTGACCCGTTCGCCCTTGCGGCCGGAGATCCGCGACCACTCATCCGGATTCGAGGTGTTCGGCAGATCCTCGTGCTCGGAGAACTCCTCACCGATTGCTCGCTCGAGGTGCTCCCAGCTGATGCCGCGTTCGCCTGTGGAGAGCAGCGATTTGATCGCATGCTTCTTCGCCCGGTCGACGATGTTCGAGATCATCGCACCGGAGGCGAAATCGCCGTAGTAGAGCACCTCGGAGGTGCCGTCGGCATAGGTGAGCTCGACGAACTCGTTCTCCGCTGACCGGGAGAACATCCGTTCGACGCAGCGGTGGATGAGCGCCTCGACCGCCTGCACACGGGAGCCGTCGGCCGCGTCGAGCACGGAGGCGTGCAGCGGCAGCTCCGGGGTGAGGTACTTCGAGAAGATCTCGGCAGCACCAGACCGGTCGGGCCGCTGGATGCGGATCTTGACATCGAGGCGGCCCGGACGCAGGATCGCCGGGTCGATGAGGTCCTCACGATTGGATGCGCCGATGACGATGACGTTCTCCAGCTGTTCGACACCGTCGATCTCTGCCAGCAGCTGCGGCACGATCGTCGTCTCGACATCGGAGGACTTGCCGGTGCCGCGCGTGCGGAACAGCGATTCCATCTCATCGAAGAACACGACGACCGGTGAGCCTCCGGTCGCCTTCTCGCGGGCGCGGGAGAAGATGAGGCGCAGCTGCCGTTCGGTCTCGCCGACGTACTTGTCGAGCAGCTCCGGGCCCTTGATGTTGAGGAAGTACGAGCGCGTCGTCTCATCGCCGCGACGCTGTGCGAGCGAGTGGGCGACCGCTTTGGCGATGAGCGTCTTGCCGCAGCCGGGCGGACCGTAGAGGAGGATGCCCTTGGGCGGCTTGAGGCCGTGCTCGGTGTAGAGCTCCGGGTGCTCAAAGGGCAGCTCAACGGCATCCTGGATCATGTCGATCTGCGCAGCCAAGCCGCCGATGTCGTTGTACGAGATGTCCGGGACCGCTTCGAGCAGCAGCGAGGACACCTCGGGCTTGGCGACCTTCTCATAGGCGAAGCGGGTGCGGGTGTCGACAAGGACCGCGTCGCCGGGGCGCACACCCTCCTCCTGCAGCACGGAGGCCAGCAGGAAGACCTGCTCGTCATCGCCGGGGGTGCCGACGAGGATCCGGTCGGCGTCCATCACCTCGCGGACGGTCACGACATCGCCGACGCGGGTGTAGTCGACCGCTTCGAGGGCGACGAGGCCCTCGGACAGCCGCACCTGAATGCCCGGGCGCAGCGCAGCGGTGTCGAGGTCCGTTGAGATCGCCACCCGCATCCGGCGTCCCGAGGTGTAGACGTCGAGTTCCGGCACACTTTCGGCATCGGTGACGACGCCGAGCACGGTGCCGAAGGAGTTCGGCGGATCGGACATCCGCTCGGCCTCGGCGCGGATCCGGCTGAGCTCCTCGCGCGCCTGGCGCAGCGTCTTCGTCAGCACCTCATTGCGCTTCGAGGCGTTGAACAGCTGCTGTCGCAGCTGGGCTGAGTCCTTGCGCAGCTTGGCGAGATCCTCGGTGGGACCTGGGGTGGCAGTCACTGATTCTCCTTTGCAGCGGTGTCGTCGCTGTCAGTCTGGTCAGGGCCCTTCGGTGCGGCGGCGGTATCGGCCTGCTGTGCAGAGGCCTCTTCGGCCTTCTTCCGCGAGCCGACCTCGCGTTTGAGTCGGCGCATCTTCTTGCCGGTCGCATAGCGGTGCCCGAGGGTCTCATCGGTGAACTCGCCGCCCTCCCAGTGGGCGCGGTCCTCCGCGCTCGGCTCAGATCCCTGCGGACGGCGCTTGCGCTCCAGCGGCTGGGTGCCGGGTGCGAGCCGGCGGGCGAAGAGCAGGAAGCCGGTGTGGCCGATCATCCGGTGGACCGGGCGCACCGCCAGACCTTCCAGATGCCAGTCGCGGACCATCGACTCCATGGCGTGCGGTTCGGTGTAGGTGCCGGTGGCGCGGATCGCCTCGGCGGTGCGCGAGAGCTGCGTGGCGGTGGCGACGTAGACGATGAGCACGCCGCCGGGAATGAGCGCCTCGGTGACCGCGGGCAGGCACTCCCAGGGGGCGAGCATGTCGAGCACGACCCGGTCGACATCGCCGGGACCGAAAGCCTGCGGCAGCTCTGCGGCCAAGTCACCGGTGGTGCACGACCAGGCTGGATGGGGCCCACCGAAGAAGTCGGCGATGTTCCCAGCGGCGATCTCAGCGAAGTCAGGGCGCTTCTCAAAGGAATGGACGCGGCCCTGATCGCCGACGGCGCGCAGCAGCGACAGTGTGAGCGCACCGGAGCCGACCCCGGCTTCGACGACGACAGCGCCGGGGAAGATATCGCCGAGGGTGGTGATGAGAGCGGCATCCTTGGGATAGATGACGGCTGCTCCGCGCGGCATCGAGAGCACGAAGTCCTCCAGGAGAGGACGCAGCGCCTGGTAGCTGGTGCCGGAGGAATTGCGGACGGTCACGCCTTCGGGCTGGCCGAGGAGCTGGTCATGCTCCAGTGTGCCGGTGTGGGCGTGGAAGGTGCCGCCTGCGGTCAGCACGATCGTGTGCATCCGCCCCTTGGGGTCAGTCAGCTGAACCTTATCGCCGATCCGGAACGGGCCGCGCCGAATCGGCGCGCCGGAAGCCTGCTGTCCATTCATATGCCCTCACTCTAGTACCTGTCCGCAAGCGGAAGGACGGTCTCTCACTGCGTGAACGGCGACTGACCTGCTGGTGAACCGGCAGCTCAGTCGGCGAGCAGCTCGTCGAAGAACTCCTGCAGGTCGATCACCCCGGTGAGCGTCGATCCGCGCATCACCATGCAGTAGGAGGCTTTGGGGCGGTGGGTGAGCGATTCGAGCAGATGCGGTGCGGTGATATCCTCTGGCACGCCGATCCAGCCGCCGAACGGCCGAGCATAGGCTGCGATCGTCTCCTGCTGCTGAGCGCCGATCGGCACCTGCGAGGCGGCATGCCGATCGAGAAAGCCATAGGGAAGGCCCCGCTCATTGAGCACGACGATGATGACCGTCGGGCCCATATTGAGCGAATCGGCGAAGCTGAGGGTCTGTTCGATCGACGAATCATGAGTGGCGGCGATCGCCGGCTGGATGACGGCGCGCAGATCATAAGTCTCCATGCGGCGTGCCCGCTTGGCGTGGGTGACGGAGTCCCCGGCGGAGAACCACAGCATGAACGCGATCGCCGACATCCACAGCACGGTCACGAGGTCGGGGCGCTCCCCGCGCAGCAGCGGCGGGATGAGAGCCCAGAACACGAAGCCGGCAGCGATGATCCGGCCGATCCAGGCGGCAATGAGGGTGCCGAGGTACTGACTGCGGGTGCCGCGCCAGATGAGGGCCTGGATGGCCCAGCCGCCGTCGAGCGGGATGCCCGGCAGCAGATTGATGATGCCGAGCGCGGCATTGGCGAAGGTCACGGCGATGAGCAGCAGCCAGCCGACGGACGACTGTTCGAAAGCGCTCATCGCCAGCCAGCCGATACCGGCGAGGGCGAGATTGATGATCGGTCCGACGATCGAGATGATGAAGCTCGTCGACGCTGCGCGCTTCGGATCCTCTTCGATCTTGGGTTCGAAGCGGGTGAAGCCGCCCCAGATGTTGAGCTCGATCGCTGCGACCCGCTGGCCCACCGCCGTGCCGGCGACGGCGTGGGCGAACTCGTGGAGGAACACCGAGGCGAAAAGGAATACGGCATAGGCGAAGGCGACCGCCCAGGATGCGATGCCAAGGTCGGGGCGCACGTTCGAGACCCAGGGTGCGAAGAGCACCGTGATGATGATCGCGGCGACGAACCAGGACCAGGCGAGGACAACAGGGGCGCCGAAGACCCTGCCGATGATGAGGCCGTTCGACGCTCCTGTCTGCTTCGTCGACGGGCCTGATGAGGTGCTCGCCTGTGTCATGCCCACCATCCTAAAGGTCAGCAGCCTCGCACAGCGTGTGGCCATGCCGAGGCGAAAGCGACGATTTCGGCAGGCACGAAAGCCGCCGGGCAGACCGTGCGGACTGGTCGTATAGGCGTCCCCAGGCGGCGTGCAGGCGTTCCCGGGCGGCGCTGTCCATGCCGGCCGGTAGGGTGTGCGACATGGCCAAACTCGTAGCTCTGTCACCCTCGCGGGCCAATGACTTCGTGCAGTGCCCGCTGAAGTTCCGGTACCGCTCGATCGATAAGCTCCCCGAGCCGCTCTCACCGGCGGCCTTCAAGGGCACGCTCGTGCACGCCGTGCTCGAACGGCTCTTCGATGCGGTGGCTCCGGAGCGGACGTGGGAGAAGACGATCGAGCTGCTGCCGATCGAACTCACCCGGCTCACGGACGAGGATGACCGGGTTGCCGAACTGTTCCCTGCGGAAGAGGATCGCCGGCAGCTGCTCAACGAGTCGGCTGAGCTGTGCCGCTCGTACTTCTCCCTGGAGATTCCGCAGATGCTCGAACCCGATCGCCGGGAGGAGTTCGTGCAAGTGCCGCTGGAAGGCGGGCCGCTGCTGCGCGGGTTCATCGACCGTGTTGATGCCGCAGCTGACGGCGCTGTGCGCCTTGTCGACTACAAGACCGGCAAGCAGCCCAAGCCGCAGTACGGGCGCGAAGCCGATTTCCAGATGCGGTTCTACGCGCTCATGCACTATTTGAGCGAAGGGCAGCTCGTGCATACGCTCAAGCTGCTGTACCTGGGGTCGCGCAGCTCACTCGATATGCACCCGACGATGGCCGATATCGAGCGCACCGAGTTCGAGGTGCGCGGAATCTGGAACGAAATCACCGACGCCGCACAGTCCGGACGCTGGCGACCGCGCCGCTCACCGCTGTGCAACTGGTGCTCCTTCAAGCCGATCTGCCCCGCCTGGGGCAACACCGCGCCCGCGGCTCCGGAGATCACGGAGATCGCCGGCGTCGACCTGTTCTCCGGTCAGGGCGAGCCAAGCGAGCTGCACGACGACCGGCAGCCCTGAGGACACAACGGCCTGAGCTCACAACAGTCCTGAGACCACCACGGCTCCAGCGCAGATGAGGTTCTGAACTCAGCACCGTCGCTTCAGCTCTGCTCGTCGCTGTCGGCAGCCTCCTGGGCATCCGCGACGCCGGGCCCATGCGGGGTGCCTGCGCCGATGAGCCCGTCGAGCGACTGAGCGCTCATCCCCTCCAGCGTCGGGACGAGCCGGCGGCCGGGTTTCTCCGGCAGCGGCACCAGATGCGGGATGCCGAAGGCGATCGTGCCGGCGGCCTCGGCGCTGGTGAGGCCCGGCACGGAGTCTTCGAAGGCAACGCACTGTTCAGGCGGCACGCCCAGCTGGGCGGCGCCGATGAGATAGGGCGCCGGGTCGGGTTTGCCGGCCGGCACCTCGTCGCCGGTGATGAGGGCTGCGAAGGCGCCTTCGGGGCAGGCGGCGACGACCGCCTCGGCGAGGCGACGGTACGACATCGTCACAAGTGCGCAGGGCACCTCATTGGCGTGCAGGTCTGCCAGCAGCTCCTTGGCACCGGGGCGGAAGGGCACATGCTGCCGGACGAGTTCGACGACACGGTCGAGGAGCAGTTCGACGATCTCCTCCGCCGGCAGGGTGAGTCCGTGGGCGATGAGGATATTGGCAGATGTCAGCAGCTCATTGCCGACCATGAGCATGCCCTTCTCCTCATCCCAGTCCAAACCGTGTGCGTGCATGAGCTCGGTTTCGGCCTCCACCCAATAGGGTTCGGTGTCGACGAGAGTGCCGTCCATGTCCCAGAGGACTGCCGCATAATGTCGCATAGTTCTAGCGTAGTCTGTGCCCATGGACTTCTTGCCTCCCTCCGATCGGTGTCTGCGGATCCTCGCCGTCGAAGGCATGGACGATGCCGGGCAGAGCGCAGTCGACACTGCCCACCATCTCGTCGACGCGTGGGAACTGCAGCCGGCGGAAGCGAAGCTCGTCGCCGGCTTCTACGACTACAGCCTTGTGCGCCCGCGCATCCGGCGCACCGGCCTCGACGCCGAGGTGGAGTGGCCGTGTATCGAGACCTACACCGGGACCGTGCCGGGAACCCCGATCAGCGTCGCGGTCATGATCGGTTCCGAACCGACCTTCGGCTGGCCCGAGGCGTTCGACGAGCTGCTCGCCGAGGCCGATGAGACGGACCGCGTGGTGCTGCTCGGCGGCGCGCCGGCTGCGGTCTCCCACCGCCGTCCGCTGCCGGTGCAGGTCACGAGTGAGCAGGGCGATGTCGTCAGCGCCTATGAAGGTGTCGAGTCGGCCTACGGGGAGGGATCGGCCGGATTCCTCGAGGTCTTCGCCGTCGACCTCGCCGCCCGCCGTATCCCGGCAGTTGCGCTGACGGTCTCCGTGCCGGGCTATGTCGCCGGCACCCCGTCGCCCAAGGCGATCCTGTCCCTGCTCGGGGCCTTCGAAGATCTCACCGGGCTCGTCGTCTCCCAGTACGAGCTCGTGGAGGATGCGCGGGCATGGGAGGTCGGCGTCGAGGAGTTCGTGGAGGCGAATCCGGACCTGCAGGATCACGTCGAACATCTCGAATCGGTTGCCGAGACCTCGGAGCTGCCGGAAGCCAAGGGCGAGGCGATCGCCCGCGAATTCGAACGCTACCTGCAGCATCGCCGCCGCGACGGCGCCTGAGGCAGACGCATGCAGCTCAGCTGAAGGAACGTCAACGCCTCACGGCTCGATGACGCCGCCTCAGAGTTTGATGCCGAGCAATGCGTCGATCGCGGTCACGATCTCCTCGGTGTCGGCGCGGGATCCTTCGCTGCTGACAGAGGCGGCCCACTCATCGAGGGTGGACAGCGCCGACGGCGTGTCGAGATCATCGGCGAGATCGTAGCGCACATCGTCGATGACCTCGGCTGCGCTGAGCGTGGAACCGGATTCGGCGGCCCGCCGCCACAGCTGCAGACGCTGCTGGGCATACTCGAGCACGTCCTCGGAGTAGTGCCAGTCGCATCGGTAGTGGTAAGCGAGCAGACACAGGCGCACCGCCATCGGATCGACGCCGGATTCGCGCAACTGGGACACGAACACGAGGTTCCCGCGCGACTTGCTCATCTTCTCACCCTCGTAGCCGACCATGCCGGTGTGCATGAAGACATCGGCGAAGGGCTCACCGGTCATCGCTGTGGCATGGGCTGCGCACATCTCGTGGTGCGGGAAGATGAGGTCGTTGCCGCCGCCCTGGATCGTGAGCGGGAAGCCGAGGTATTCGCCGGCGATGGCAGCGCACTCGATGTGCCAGCCGGGACGGCCGGCACCGAGCTCACCGCCGTCCCAGGAGGGCTCGCCTTCGCGTTCGGCCCGCCACAGCAGCGGATCGAGCGGATCCTCCTTGCCCGGAGTGTCGGGGTCGCCGCCGCGCTCACCGAACAGGCGCATCATCGCCTCGCGGTCATAGTGCGAAACCGAGCCGAACGGCGGTTTGGTGCTCGCACCGACGCGGTAGTAGACGTCACCGTTGTCGAGGCGGTAGGCGTAGCCGTTGGCCAGCAGCTCGGTCACGGCGGAGACGACGAGATCCATGCTCTCAACAGCGCCGATGTAGTGGTCGGGGGCGATGACCCGCAGGGCTTCCATATCCCCTCGGAACCGGTCGATCTCGGTGTCGGCCAGCTCCCTCCAGTCGACGCCGGTCGCTGCTGCACGTTCGAGAAGCGGATCGTCGATGTCGGTGATGTTCTGCACATACCTCACCTCGACACCGGCATCGCGCCAGACACGCTGCATGACGTCGAAGGCGACGTAGGTCGCCGCATGCCCGAGGTGGGTTGAGTCGTAGGGCGTGATCCCGCAGACGTAGAGGCGGGCGACCTTCCCCTTGCCGGGGGCGTTGACGGGTCCCTGCACGGCGGTGCAGTAGACATCGGGGCCCCGGCCGGAGCTGGAGAGCTGAGGAATATCAGGAGATTGCCATGGTTTCACGCTCCCCAGCATACGAGTGAGCAATCAGGGACCTCAACACGGTCCTTGCCCCGGCCTGTCGCCGGTGCTCACGCGGATCCGGATACCCAGGTCGGCGCGCTCACAGCGGCGGCCATGGGATGGGTGTCCGGGTGCTCGGCGGCAGCGGGAAGGAACCGAGGTCGAGCAGCGCGGCGGCCCGCTCGGCGGTCGCCACGGCTTCGGCTTCAGTGAGCCAGTTCTGCAGCAGCTGCGTAAGCTCGGGATCTTCAGCGACTGCTGCGAGCAGCCGGGTCTCGGCCGGGGTGAAGGATTCACCGGAGACGCCCCACAGCACGGTGCGCAGCTTGGGCTCAGCGTGGAAGGTCAGGCCGTGGTCGATGCCGAACATCGCCGGCTCTGCGCCGTCGAAGCGGTAGTGGCCGCTGAGGATGTGGGAAGCCTTGCGGTCGGCGTTGTTGGCGATGAGATCGAAGAGTGCGATGTCGCGCAGCGCCGGTGCCAGAGCGTGCGCGACGACGAGGTCTTCACCATCTTCGGAGACTGCGGAGAAGATCGCTGCCCAGGAGCTGGGCACATCCTCCGGAGCGAAGACGTCGATGAGGGCGTCATCCGGGTTGAGCGCTTCGACGTACGCCTGCAGGGAGCCCGGGCCGGCTGCGAGATCTGTGCGCATGACCGTCGGCGGGGCGACCGGCAGTCCGATGGCGCGGCCGAGTTCGAAGCAGGCGACCTCTCTGCCAGCCAGGGTGCCATGCGGGAAGTCGTGCAGCGGCCGCTCCCCGGCAGCTGGCTTGTAGACCGCCCGCAGGACGGTGTCGTGGGCCGTGACTGTCACCAGACGCGTGTCATTGGAGGCATGCGGGATGCGGCCGAGCTGATGGACGGTCCCGGCGGCCAGCGCCTCGGTGATGGCAGCGGTGTCGTCTGCTGGGGCCAGCTGTGTGGGAGTGTCGATGCGCACCGAGATGTCCGGCCAGTCCGATTCTGTGGCCGACTCGCTGCTGCGCGTCGTCATACCCGGCATCAGCGGGCGATCCCATTGGCGCGCGGGCACATATGACCGGCAGGATCGAGCGGCAGCGAGCAGAACGGGCAGTCGGCACGCCCGGCATTGACGACCTGGTCGGCGCGGCGGGCGAACTCCCGCGCCTGCTCAGCGGTGAGCGTCACCTTGAGCAAGCGGCGGTCCTGGGAGTCGTCCTCCGGATCGCCGCTGGAGCCGGACTCGGCGTCCTGCTGTGTGAGCTCATAGCATTCGACGATGAGCAGCCCCGCCTGCGTATCCCAGCCCAGGCTCATGGTGCCGACGACGAACTCCGGGTCGACGGGCATCGTCAGACCGGCATTGTCGATGAGATGTGCAACCGGGCCGACCGGGATCGGAACGGTACTCGCGCCCTTGGCGCGGACCATATCGAGCAGCTCGTCCATCCGCTCCCCGAGCATCTCGACTTGCTCCTTCTCCAGCGTCACCGAGGTGACGACCGCCTCGGAGGCGGCCTGCAGGAAGAAGGTGCGCTCACCCGGCAAGCCGACGGTGCCGGCGATGAACCGGTCGGGTGATGCGTGTTCGAAGATCGGGGCGGCCATAGCTCTTACCCTATGACATCGCAATCCCCTCGTCATCGGCCCAGGCACCCGCGGTCAACAGGTGAGCTGCTGGTGACGCAGGTGCCTGAGGAGGGGTACATTGGTGCTATGAGCCTTGAACCCGAAGTGGCCCTGGAAGACTTCCTTTCGGCAATCCGCGCGCACTACGCTGCAGCGGCCCATCGCACCTCCGACGAGGATCCGCGTGTCGAAGCCTCCTATATGGCCCTCGCGGAGGCTTTCGACGTCTACGAAGAGGCCCTGTACCGGGCGTTCGAAGAGGTCACGCCGCTCGAGCTCTTCGACGACCAGGAGGACGCGAAGGCCGACGACGATGACGATGATGCTGACGACTTCGACGACGACGATTATGACGACGATGATGAGTACGACGAAGACGATGACGAAGATGACTTCGACGGTGACGACGACTTCGATGAGGATGACGACGACTTCGACGACGAAGACTGAGCAGCCGGCCTCATCGGCCTGTGCCCTGCGCTGAGGGCGTCACCGCGCTGCTGAGCTGCTCAGTCGTCACCGCGCCGCTGAGCTGCCCAGCTGCGTGCACCGACGCCTCTGCCCGCGGAATCGGCGCAGAGGCTGGCGGTCAGGCAGTGGGATCGTCGACTGCGGGATCGGAGATCTGATCGAGCACCTGCACGATCTCCGGCTGCAGATCCGCATCGCTGCCGAGCAGCTGCTCCAGCTGATCGACGGTGCGCGGGCTGATGAGACTGCAGGCCGGCGCCTGTGAGCGCGTCCACGCCAGCGCCACATCGACGGGCGCGATCTCCAGGCTGGAGGCCGCCTTGCACACCCCCGCGACGATCCGCCGCGCATCCTCCGACAGGTAGCGCTGCATGTAGCCGTCCTGATGAACCGCAGCACGCGACTGAGCGGGCACTCCCCTGAGGTACTGGCCTGAGAGCGCGCCGCGCCCGAGGGCCGCACCGGCGACCATGCCGATGCCGAGGTAGTCGGCGGCCGGAGCGACGTCGGTCTCCGCGGAGCGTTCGAGCAGGGAGCGCTCGTTGAATGCCGCCGCGACCGGGATGCCGGCACCGGCGACCGCGGCCAGCTGCCAGCCGGCATGGTAGGCGCACGCGATGTAGCCGATGTCGCCGCTGCCGAGCAGCGTGTCGAGCGCAGACGCCGTCTCCTCCAGCGGTGTGCGGGCGTCGAAGCCGTCGAGGACGAGGACGTCGATGTGCTGGCGGTTCATCCGCTGCAGCAGCTCGCGGGTCTGCCGGAGCACCTGCTGCCGCGACAGGCTGAGGACGGGTTCGTCGCCGCGCTGCGCGACGCCGACACGGGCACACACAGTGATCTCGTCGCTGACTGTCAGCCGACCCAGAACATCGGCTGCCGGTGATGCGAAGGCCGGCAGCTCGAGGACGGTGCCTCCGGCCTGGGCGTAGGTGTCGAGGAGCTGCTGGGCAGTGCTGTCGTCGACGCGGCTGCCCCAGTCGAAGGTGCCGAGCCCCAGTTCGGAGAGCTCCAGACCCGATGTTCCGACGCGATGAACGTGCATAGTCCTTGAGGTTACCTGATGACAGGGTCTACCCTGATGTGGGTCTGCCAGCCGGTGCGTCGCCTCTCCCCTGCTGATTCGCCGCTGCCGACCAGCATCCCGCCGTCAGATCCCGGCCGCGGGCGCCGACTGCTAGGAGTGAGAGCATGGATTGGCTCGTCGCCGTGATCCTCGGAATCGTGCAGGGCCTGACGGAGTTCCTGCCGATCTCCTCATCTGCGCATCTGCGGATCGTCGGCGAATTCCTGCTCCCCGGGCAGGATCCGGGAGCCTTCTTCACCGCCATCGTGCAGATCGGCACCGAGACCGCTGTGCTCGTGTACTTCTGGAAGGACATCACGAGCATCATCGCCGCCTGGTGCCGGGCACTCGTGGGCAAGGGCCCCAAGGACGACCCGCAGGTCCGCCTCGGCTGGCTCATCATCCTCGGCTCGCTGCCGATCGCGGTGCTCGGTCTGCTGTTCGAAAGCCAGATCGAGAGCATCCTGCGCAGTCTGTGGATCACCGCGACGATGCTCATCGTCTTCGGCATCATCCTCGGCCTCGCCGACCGGTACGGGCCCCGCACCCTCGAGCTCAAGCACATGACCTGGGGGCAGGGCATCCTCTACGGCTTCGCGCAGGCGATGGCGCTCATCCCCGGCGTCTCCCGCTCCGGCGGCACGATCATCGCCGGCCGCCTCATGGGCTTCAAGCGCGAAGCCGCTGCCCGCTATTCGTTCCTCCTTGCGGTGCCCGCCGTCATGGCCTCGGGGTTCTACGGTCTCGTCAAGAGCGTCGGTGAGCCGATGGTGCTGGGCTGGGGCCCGACCGTCGTCGCGACCGCGGTGAGCTTCATCGTCGGCTATGCCGTCATCGTCGGCTTCCTCAAGTTCATCTCCACCCGCTCCTTCGCGGTCTTCGTCTGGTACCGGGTTATCATCGGCGTGCTCATCTACGTGCTGCTCGGCACCGGCGTGATCGCAGCCCTCTGATCGGCTGGCCGCCCACGGCTGCCGGCACACCTCGCGTCGCTCCGGCCGGCTGGGCCTGTGCTCTCGTCAGCGGCCGCCGCCGAGGTCGGGGCTGGCTGCCACGCGCCCGCCGGCGGTGACCGACATGGCGCTCACGACCGGGTGCCCGTCACCCGGATAGGCGATGACGCTGAAGGAACCGGGTGCCACGCTGATGCGCTGGAAGCGGTCGAGTGGGCATGCGAGGGCGTCAGCGAGGATCGCTTTGATGATGTCGCCGTGGCTGACGATGATCCCGGCGATCGCCGGCTGCTCTCCGGACGTGTCTGCGCCGGAGGCCGGCGTGCTGGGAGCGAGCCGTCGCAGTTCGGCGACGAACGCCTCGGCGGCGGCAACCCCGCGGATGGCGGCTGCCTGCATCGACTCCCCGCCCGGGAAGACCACGGTCGAGGGGCTCTCAGCCACCTCGGTCCACGCGCTGAGCTTCTTGAGCTCAGCCAGCGGCTGGCCGCTCCACTCCCCGTAGTCGATCTCCGCCAGGCCGTCGTCCTCGCGTTCGTCGATGGGGCCGATGATCGCCTGCAGCTCCGCGGCCGTCTGCTGGCAGCGCAGCAGGGGCGAGCAGCGCAGCGCGGCGATGTGCGGGAACGGCAGCATGCCGGCCAGATCGCGGATCTGCGCACGTCCAGCCGCCGTCAGATCGACCCCTGGGATCCGCCCGGCCAGCAGCCCGGCGGCATTCGCGTCGCTCTCCCCATGCCGGATGAGAACCAGATGGACCATACCGCTCAGGATAGTGCACCCGGTCCCCGGCGTGTCCGCCAGCTGAAGCGCACGAAAACGCGCCGGCCGCGGTGGTAGCCTCAGCGCAGTGAAGGAGGTCATGTGAAACGACGTCGCCCACCCGTGGAATACGAGTTCCGCACTGTGAGCCTGCACCGCGACATGACTCGCTCAGAGGCCGCCCGGCTGCTGACCGACGAAGCTGAGTACGGGCACTGGGAGCTCGCACGCACCCGCATCGGCATGGGCGGGACGAAGACGGTGTGGCTGCGCCGACGCATCATCCGGATCGAGCGCAGCGCATGACCGCCCAGGCATCGCGCGGGCCGGCGCTGCTGTTGGCAGCGGCGATGATCACCGCCGGCCTCGGCATGGCGGTGCAGGGCACCACGAATGCCCATCTGACCGGAGTCATCAGCCATGGGATGTATGCCGCGCTGGTGTCCTTCTCCGGCGGACTCCTGCTGCTGTGCCTCATCCTCCCCTTCGCCCCCGGCGCCCGGCGCGGCATCGGCCGGGCCGTGCGTGCGGTGGCCGACCGGGACGTCTCCTGGTGGATGCTCACCGGCGGCATCCCCGGTGCCGGCGTCGTCATCGCCCAGGTGCTGACGGTGCCGCTGTTCGGCGTGGCGACCTTCATCATGTCGTTCGTGTGCGGGCAGCTCGTCGGCGCGCTCATCGTCGACAACACGTCGCTGAGCCCCGGCGGACGGATGGCCATCACCCTGCCGCGCATCCTCGGCGTCATCATCGTCATCGCCGGCGTCGCCGTATCGTCCGCCGGCGCACTGTCCTACGGGGTGGCCCTGTGGGCGCCGCTCGTGCCGTTGACCTCCGGCGTGCTGACCGCGTTCCAGCAGGCCTTCAACGGCCATGTCAAGAACGCAGCCTGCTCGGCCTACGCCGCCACCTTCACGAACTTCGTCGGCGGCGTGCTCTTCCTCCTCGTCATCGCCGTCATCGTGCGGCTCACCGGCGTGCCGATCAGCGGCTTCCCGCAGCTGCCCGGACAGTGGTGGATGCTCATCGGCGGCATGCTCGGCGTCATGTTCATCGGCTTCTCCGCACTCGCGGTCGGCCGCCTCGGTGTGCTGCTGCTGAGCCTGCTCGTGCTGTTCGGCAATCTGCTCGGCTCCCTCATCATCGACATCGTCTTGCCCGTCGGTGCTGCACCGATCGGCCTGCAGACGTACATCGGCATCGGGCTCGTGCTCATCGGCGTCATCGTCACCTCGATCCGGCGCCCACAGCGCTGGGCCGGCAGCCACGACTGAGGTGAGGAAACGCCGCTGGCCGTCCCTGTCAGCACAAGGACGGCCGGTATGAGTTCCGCGGAGGCGGAGGCGAGCAGGCGACTGTGGCGCCGAGGCGGGCAGCTCAGACGCTGAGCAAGGCGGCCCGGTCACCGACAGGGCAGGCTCAGGCCTCCATGAGGAAGCGGCCGAGCACGCGCGCACCGAATTCGAGGGAGGCCACCGGCACCCGCTCATCGACGCCGTGGAACATCGCTGGGAAGTCGAGGTCCGGGGTCAGGCGCAGCGGGGCGAAGCCGTAGCCGGTGATGCCCAGCAGCGACAGTGCCTTGTTGTCAGTGCCGCCTGAAAGCGTGTACGGCAGCACCTTGGCGCCCGGATCCTCCTCCTGCAGCGCCGCCACCATGGTGTCGACGAGCCGTCCGCCGAAGGGCGACTCGAGTGCTGTGCCGGTGATCTCCTCTTCGATGTCGACGCCCTCGCCGGCGAGCTCCTTGAGTTTGAGGGCTCTTCGGACATCCGGTGGGGGTCATGGGGTGAGTCCGCCGGCGGCGAGGAGCATGCGGAGGCGGTAGTTGTGCTGGTTGCGGTAGCCGCGGGCGAGG
>NZ_JBHMAU010000019.1:0-1249 GCF_042429315.1 Brevibacterium otitidis
ACTGGTGGTCAAGCACGCGCTGGCCCATCCGGCGTGGGGGCATCGGAAGATCTGGGCGATGGTCCGCCACGACGGGCATGTGGTTTCCGAGGCGACCGTGCTGCGGATCCTGCGCGACGAGGGGCTGATTCTGCCCGCGGAGTACCAACGGGAGCGACGGAAGCTGGCCGAGCGGCGCAAGGCCGCGTTCGCCACCGAGCCGACCGGTCCGAATCAGGTCTGGCAGCTGGACTTCAGCGAGTTCGAGACCACCACCGGAGGGACCTGGCGGCTGGCCGGGTGCCGGGACTACTGGTCCAAGTACGAGCACCCCTTCCACGTTTCGCCCACCGGGAACCAGCACGACGCGATCGACGCGATCGAGTTGGCCCTGGCCGACTACGAGGCCATGTTCGGTCACCCGCTGGTCGAGGCCTGCCCGGTCGATCCCGAGACCGGTGAGCTGTTGCCCGTGGTGACCATCGTGACGGACAACGGCGGGCCGTTCCGGTCCTTCCGCTTCGAGTCCTTCATCGCCGCCCACCCCGAGCTACACCACGTGCGCACCCGAGTGAAGACCCCGGGGCAGAACGGGTCCCGTGAACGCGGCTTCGGCACGCTGAAGTACGAACGGCTCTACCTGGACGAGATTGACGACGCGATCGTGCTCGCCGAGCGGGCCGAGGACTACCGGATCGAGTACAACGAGCTCCGGCCCCACGAGGCCATCTCATGGAACCGGCCCAAGGAGGTGCACCTGGGCCTGGCCGACCCCACCACCCCGACAATCAAAACCAACGAAATCCTGCCAACTACTTGACGCGGGACACTCGGATCGATGCCGGTGAGATTGAGTTGACTGGTGATGGCGGGATGATCTCGGTGTTGATTCGTGAGGCTTTGGAACGTGGCCTGCAGGCGGAGATGACTTCGCATCTGGGCTACGAGGCCGGGGACCGGGCGGGTAAGGCGGTCACAAGCAAGCCGGTGAACGCCCGGAATGGTTCGTATACCAAGACCGTGGCCAGTCAGGTCGGAGATATCGATATCAGTGTGCCCAGGGATCGGGCGGGTTCGTTCGAGCCGGTCCTGGTGCCGAAGGGCTCCAGGAAGCTGGGCGGGCTTGATGACATGATCGTCAGCTTGTATGCCGGTGGGATGACGGTCCGGGATATCCAGCATCACCTGGCGTCGACGATCGGCACTGAGCTGTCTCATGAGACGATCGCGAACATCACTGATGCGGTGCTGGATGCGGTCATGGAGTGGC
>NZ_JBHMAU010000002.1:0-32399 GCF_042429315.1 Brevibacterium otitidis
TTCCGCTCACCCGAGCCCCTGATCGGCCTCGCCATGCTCACACTCGGAGGCCACCGCCCCCTCCTGCCCGGCCGCTGAAGACCCACGGATCAGTCAGTAGAGCCAAAAAAGTGTTCAAACTTCGATGGTGTTTGGGCCCAAACACCATCGAAGTTTGAACACTCTTTCTGCCAGAAGGCCCCAGAAGCCGGTTATCAGCCCCTGCAACCGCAGATTCAGCCGTCACCGGCCCCTGCAGCCCCAACGCGCAAGCCACCTACAGCAGCCAGCCCGTCACGCAAGCCGGTAGAGCCAGCCGTTGGTGTCTTCGGTGCGGCCGTACTGGATGTCGAGCAGCGTCTTGCGCAGCGCCATCGTCTTCTCGCCGGGCTCCTCACCGTGATCGATGGTGAAGTCATCGGCAACGAGCTTGCCGATCGGCGTGATGACAGCAGCGGTGCCACAGGCAAAAGCCTCGACGATCTCACCGGCGGCATGGCGTTCGCACCACTCAGCCAGCTCGATCTTGCGCTCTTCGACGCTCAGGCCCAGCTGCGGGGCGAGTTCGAGCACCGAGCGGCGGGTGACGCCGTCGAGGATCGAGTCGCCGAGCTCCGGGGTCAGCAGCTTGTCGTCGCTGGTGACGAGCATGAGGTTCATGCCGCCGAGCTCCTCGACGTACCTGCCCTCAGCCGCATCGGTGAACAGCACCTGCTGGCAGCCATTGGCCGTCGCCTCGTCACCGGCTGCCAGGGAGGCCGCGTAGTTGCCGCCGCATTTGGCGAATCCGGTGCCGCCGGCGCTGGCGCGCTTGAGGTCACGCGAGAGCCAGATGGAGACCGGCTTGACCCCGCCTGCGAAGTAGGGACCGGCCGGCGAGGCGATGACGTAGTAGTCGGCCTCGTGGCTGGAGCGCACGCCGAGGAACTTCTCGGAGGCGATCATGAACGGCCGCAGGTACAGCGACACCTCATCGAGATCGTGCTGCGGCGCAGCAACCCAGGCGGCGTCGGCGCTGACAAGCGTCGACAGCGAGCCGAGGAAGTCGGCCTCGGTCAGCTGCGGCAGCGCCAGCCGCTCAGCCGAGCGGTTGAGGCGCGCGGCGTTGAGCTGCGGGCGGAAGGTCCACACGGAACCGTCGGCGTGACGGTAGGCCTTGAGCCCCTCGAAGATCTCCTGCGCGTAGTGGAAGACCGAGGCAGCCGGGTCGAGGACGATCGGACCGTAGGGCTTGACGGTATGGGCGTGCCAGCCCTGCTCGCGGGTGTAGCGGATGTGCGACAGGTGATCGGTGAAGTGCACACCGAAACCGGGCTTCTCCTTGATCGCCTCGCGCACCGCGTCCGGAGCCGGCTGCATGTTCTTCAGAAGCTGAAATTCAGTCATCGTCGCTTTCCAGATTCGTGAGTAGCTCAACGTGTTGTGGGATGAGACACACTGTAGTGCATCGTGTCTCGGATCATGACGGCGCCCCGCGCCATTCCGCAGGCCGCCCTCCGGCCGTTCCCGAGGCGCCGGGCACCTCCCCGGTGCCCTGCCCCGTTCCCGAGGCGCCGGCTGGGTCTCAGCCGCCGATCCGGGCTGCGATCGCGTCGCCGATCTCGGCGGTCGACCGCTTCGCATCTCCGCGTTCGGCCAGGTCGGCCTCGACGGCGGTCTGAATCGACTTCGCCACGACCTCCATGCCGAGATTTTCGGCCATGAGGGCAGCAGACAGGATCGCAGCGGTCGGGTCGGCGATGCCCTGCCCGGCGATGTCCGGCGCAGAGCCGTGGATCGGCTCGAAGAGGCTGGGCGCAGTCCTGTCGACATTGAGGTTGCCCGAGGCTGCCAGGCCGATGCCGCCGGTGACCGCTGCTGCCAGGTCGGTGAGGATGTCGCCGAAGAGGTTGTCAGTGACGATGACGTCATAGCGGCCCGGGTCGGTGACCATGTAAATGGTGCAGGCATCGGTGTGCTCATAGTTGACCGCGACGTCCGGGAACTCCTGGCCGACGTGCTCGACGACTCGCCGCCACAGGTGACCGGCGTGGACCATGACATTATGCTTGTGCACGTACGTCAGCTTCTTGTTCCGTGCCTGGGCCTTCTCGAAGGCGAAGCGCACGGTGCGCTCAACCCCGTACCAGGTGTTGACCGAGACCTCGGTGGCGACTTCATGGACGGTGTCCTGCCGCAGATTGCCGCCTTGGCCGGTGTAGGAGCCCTCGGTGCCTTCGCGCACGACGAGGAAGTCGATCTCCCCGGGTTCGGCCAACGGTGAGCGCGCTCCGGCGTAGAACCTCGACGGCCGCAGGTTGACCGCATGCTCAAGGCCGAAGCGCATCTTGAGGATGATGCCGCGCTCCAGCACTCCGGAGGGCACCGACGGGTCACCGCAGGCGCCGAAGTAGATCGCATCGTAGTCGCGCAGCGCGGCGAGCTCCTCATCGGTGAGGGTCTCTCCAGTCTCATGCCAGCGGCGGGCGGAGGCGTCGAAGGTGGTGGTGTCGAGGGTGACCGGCTCGCCGGCGGCTTCGATCGCGCGGGTGAGCACCTTGAGGCCCTCGGGCACGACCTCGGTGCCGATGCCGTCTCCGGGCATCACTGCGATCCGGTGCGTCGTCTGCGTCGTCATAAGGGTTTTCTCCTCGGGTTCGCTCGGCCTCAGGTTCGCTTTCAACCACCCTAGAAACCCGTCTCACATGACTACAAAATGTCTTGCATGCTGGATCCGGCTTTCTGTTGGGGTGATCCGCTGGCGATTGCTTCGTAGACTCGTCGGTATGTCTCAGACACTGCGCAACACTCGCGCCGCCGCCCTGCCTGCCAAGCTCAGCCGCTCTTGGCTGCTCATCAACGCCGCCAAGAAGGAGACCTTCGAAGCAGCGCAGACCTCTGAGGCCGACTCCCTCATCTACGACATGGAGGCCGCGGTCCCGGCAGAGAAGAAGTCCCTGGCCCGCGACAACGTCGTCGAAGCCCTCACCAACGACATGGGCGGCTGGGTGCGTGTCAACTCAATGGGCACCGACGAGTGGGAGGAAGACCTCGCGGCGCTCAACCGCACGCCCGGACTGCGCGGAGTCATGCTGCCGAACACCGAACGCCCGGAACAGGTCACCTACACCGCGATGCGCGTCGGCGCCGAGGTGCCGGTGCTCGCCCTCATCGAAACCGCCCGTGGGATCGAGAACGCCACCCGCATCGCCGAGGCACCGGGCACCTTCCGCTTGGCGCTGGGCACCAACGACTTCCGCAAGGACACCGGCGTCGCCGATGATCCGATCGCCCTGGCCTACGCCCGCTCGCGCCTTGTCATCGCCACCCGTGTGGGCGGACTTCCCGGCGCGATCGACGGCCCGAGCCCGGTCGGCGCAGGCAGCGGCCAGGTGACTGAGGACTGCGCCTGGACGATGAAGATGGGCATGACCGGCAAGCTCGTCATCGACACTGAGCAGATCCAGACCCTCAACACCGAATTGGCGCCCAGCGAAGACGACCGAGCATGGGCGCGCAATATGCTCGCCGAGGCCGAAAGCACCGACGACATCGTCGACGGCTCCTACCTGCCTCGCCTGGCACGCGCGAAGAAGATCGCCCAGCTGGCCGACTCCTACGGTCTCTGGAACGCCTGATCACCACCGGCGACAGGCCGGCCGCAGCCGCTGCGGCCGGCCTGTCGCATGCGTGAGGGGCGTCATACCTCTCCGGCTGGACAACTGAATGAACATGAGCCTGCTGCATCTCATCAGCTGCGCCTGACCGAAGCCGCCGAGCCGCCATCGAGCCAGGAGGCGATCTTCGGACGCACCAAACGCGAGGGCGCCACGCTGTCCGGCGGAGGCGAATTCGAGGCCCCAGACTCCTCACTCCCGCTCCCCGGCACCCCGGTGCCGTCCCCACGAAACGGCAGGACGCCTCGGGCACGGTGGCGATCCGTTCCCGAGGCGTCCTGTCGCAGGTGCCCGGCGGCCGGTGACCGGCCGGTCGGGTGTCAATCCTCTTCGAGGCAGACGGCGGTGAACTGCGAGGCGTCGACGGCACCGGCGAGGGCGTTGACGGTCTCAGTCGGGATCGCGCGGTCGACGGACATGACGGCCAGCGCCTCGTCGCCGGTGGAGCTCGGCGAGACCTGCATGCCGGCGATGTTCACCTCGTTGCGGCCGAGCGCCTGACCGAACATGCCGATGATGCCCGGCCGGTCCTCGTATTGGAAGATGAGCATGTGGTCGGCCAGCGGCATCTCCATCTCGAAGCCGTTGATGCCGGTGAGCTTCTGCACCTGCTTGGGTCCAGTGAGGGTACCGGAGACCGAGACTCTGGAACCGGCCGAGGTGGCCGCGGTCAGGGTGATGACGTTGCGGAAGCCCTCGACGACTTCGCTCGTGCGCAGCTCGACGCCGACGCCGCGCTCCTCGGCGAGCATCGGGGCGTTGACATAGGATACCGGCACCGAAACGACGTCCCGGAACAGGCCCTTGAGGGCCGCGAGCTTGAGCGCGGAGACGTCCTTGGCGGCGATCTCGCCCTGCACGCTGACGGTCAGGTGGGTGACCGAGGAGTCGGCCAGGGCCGAGGTGACGCGGCCGAGGCGTTCGACCAGCGGGATGCCCGGGCGCACGTCGTGGTCGATCGCGCCGCCGGCGACGTTGACGGCATCGGGCACGAGCTCGCCGGCGAGCGCCAGACGCACCGACTTGGCCACAGCCACGCCGGCCTTCTCCTGCGCCTCGACGGTGGAGGCGCCCAGGTGCGGGGTGACGTTGACGCAGTCCTGCTCCATAAGTGCGGAGTGCTCCGGCGGCTCCTGGGCCCACACATCGATGCCGGCACCGGCCACCCGGCCATCGGCCACCGCCAGTGCAAGCGCCTCTTCGTCGACGATGCCGCCGCGGGCGACGTTGACGATGCGCACGCCCGGCTTCGTCTTGGTGAGCGCCTCCGCACCGATCATGCCGATGGTCTCCGGGGTCTTGGGCATGTGCACGGTGACGAAGTCGGAGCAGGCCAGCAGCTCGTCGAGGCTCATGACGGTCACGCCCATCTGCGCTGCGCGGGCCTGTGAGATGTAGGGGTCGTAGCCGACGAGCTTCATGCCGAAGGCACGGGCGCGCTCGGCGACGAGACCACCGATCCGGCCGAGGCCGACGATGCCGAGGGTCTTCTCGTACAGTTCGACGCCGGTGAGCTTCGAGCGCTTCCACTCCCCTGCCTTGAGGGTGGTGTTGCCGGCCCCGAAGTTGCGGGCGGAGGCGAGGATGTGGGCCATCGTCAGCTCCGCGGCCGAGGTGATGTTGGAGGTGGGTGCGTTGACGACCATGACACCGGCGCGGGTGGCGGCGGGCACGTCGACGTTGTCGAGGCCGACGCCGGCGCGCGCGATGATCTTGAGCCTGCTGGCAGCGCTGATCGCCTCCTCGTCGACCTGGGTGGCCGAGCGGATGAGGATCGCATCGGCCTCGGGAATGGCGGCGAGCAGTTCGCTGCGGTCGGCTCCGTTGCAGTGGCGCGTCTCGAAATCGGGTCCCAGGGCATCGATGGTGGCAGGCGACAGATTCTCGGCGATGAGCACCACAGGCTTGGTCACGGTTCCTCCTTGCGCGGCGCCGGCTCGTAAGCGTCGCAGGTTTCGGTTCGGTCAGGCTGCCGCACACCTCGGCGGTGGCGCGGGGCTGCACGGCGTACGACAGCTATCGTAGTGACCCCTTGCGGACGCATCCGCAAGGGGCCACATGGCAAGAACCTGATGCGCCCGCTCAGAACCCGTCGGAGGCTTAGGCGCTCAGAGCCCCTCGGAGGCTTAGGCGTTCAGAGCCCCTCGGAGGCTTAGGCGCTCAGAACCCGTTCGGGCCGTACGGGGCGCGCTCGAGCGCGAAGAGCTCGCGGGCGCGCACGGCTGCGTCGTCACTGTGCTGAGTGATCCGGCCGGCGCGGGCGAGGATCACCGGGTCGGCGCCGCCGAGGTAGATCGAGCCGAGTTCGGCGACCCCGAGTTCGAGATCGACCGGGTGCGAGGTGGAGACCGATTCGACGCTCGCCGAACCTCCCGAGGCGGTGATCTGGAAGGTGCCGTCTGCGAGGTTCATATCGTCGTGGACGCGTATGGTGAGGGTGCCGTCGACGGGCCAGGAGCGGGCTTCGAGGGCCTTCTGCACGTCGAGGATGCGCAGCCACACGGCATCGTGCTGGTTCTTGATCTTCACCCGGCGAGGGTTGTCGACCAGCCACGGCAGCGGTGAGGTCTGGGCGGCTTCGTCGTAGACGACGCGTTCGACGAGGTCGATCGCGGCGACGAAGGCCCACAGCGAGGAGTAGGCGGCGTCGGAGACCGCGATGAGGTCGATGACCTCGACGGTCGGCGGGTCGGTCTTCCAGCCCATGAACTTGTAGCTGACGTAGCCGTCGGGGTTGCCGTCCTCGTCGTAGTGCAGGGCGGCGCGGACGTCGCGGTCCTCTTCCCCGGTCTCCGGGTTGATGGTACCTGAGGCCATGTCGACATAGGCCTGCTGGCGTTCGATGGCTCCCGGGGAACGCTGCATGAAGCGCTCGTAGATCTGCGGGGCCAGCTCGGTGAGCACCGAGGCCGGGCACATCTCGACGCGGCGGTCCGGTTCGCAGGCCAGCTTGAAGCCCGGCGAGGTGTCGAGTTCGACCGTCGACATCCATGTCGAGGTGCCGAAGCCGAAGCGGGTGTAGATGCCGCCCTCGGTCACGGTCAGGGCGGCCAGCGGATAGCCCGCCGCCTTCGCCTCGGTGAGATTGGCGGTCATGAGCGAGCGCAGCAGCCCGCGGCGGCGGTGGGTCGGGCGCACCGTCACCCAGGTGATGAGGTGGGCGGGGATAAGGCGTCCATCGCCGACGTTCATCTTCTTCTCGAAATGGGCGAACGTCGCCACCGGGGTGTGCGCCTCATAGGCATACGGCAGGTTCTGATCGGCGTAGACGGCCGTGAGCACCCGCTTGTCAGCGATCGTGCGGCGGGCCTTCTTGACCAGGGCCTCGTCATTGAGCTTGCGGTCATGGAACCCGGCGGTGACGATCTGCAGGTAGGCGGCGGTGCGCTCGTCGGGCACACCCTTGTCATCGACGACGGGCTCGAAGGTTTCGAAACGATAGTTAGTCACGACACAACACTAGCCGAATGACGGCCCCGTGCTCACCGCATCCGTCCACGAATCAGCGGATCATCTCAAGGAGAGAGCAGCGGACCGTCGAACACACAGGCGGCCCGGTCCAGCACGGACCGGGCCACCCGGGTTCTCCTCAGCACACCTGCTGCATCAGCGCGCGGCGGTACCTTCGGTGTAGTCGTCGTCAGTCTCCTTGAGCCAGGCGAACATCTTGCGCAGCTCGCGGCCGGTCGACTCGATCGGGTGCTGCTCCTCCTTGGCGCGCAGCTCGGTGAACTCCGGTGCGCCGGCAGCCTGATCGTCCATGAAGCGCTTGGCGAAGCTGCCGTTCTGGATGTCGTCCAGCACAGCCTTCATGTTCTCCTTGACCTCCGGGGTGATGACCCGGGGGCCGGAGACGTAGTCGCCGTACTCAGCGGTGTCCGAGCACGACCAGCGCTGCTTGGCGATGCCGCCTTCGACCATGAGGTCGACGATGAGCTTGAGCTCGTGCAGCACCTCGAAGTAGGCGATCTCCGGCTGGTAGCCGGCCTCGGTGAGGGTCTCGAAGCCGTACTGCACGAGGTGGGAGACGCCGCCGCAGAGCACGGTCTGCTCGCCGAACAGGTCGGTCTCGGTCTCCTCGGTGAAGGTCGTCTTGATGGCGCCGGCGCGCAGTCCGCCGATGCCCTTGGCGTAGGAGAGCACGGTGTCCCAGGCCTTGCCCGAGGCGTCGACCTCGACAGCGACGAGAACCGGCACACCGCGGCCGTCGACGTACTCGCGGCGCACGACATGGCCCGGTCCCTTCGGCGCGACCATGATGACGTCGACACCCTCAGGAGCAGTGATGTAGTCGTAGCGGATATTGAAGCCGTGGATGAAGACGAGGGTCTTGCCGGCGCTCAGCCGATCCTTGATCTCGTTGTTGTAGATCTCGGCCTGCACCTGGTCAGGAGCGGCGATCGTGATGACGTCGGCCCACGCGGCGACCTCGGCCGGGGTTCCGACGGTCAGGCCCTCCGCCTCTGCCTTGTCGCGGGACTTCGAGCCCTCCTTCAGGCCTATCCGAACGTCGACGCCGGAGTCGCGCAGGCTCAGCGAGTGTGCATGGCCCTGGGAACCGTAGCCGATGACGGCGACCTTCTTGCCCTGGATGACGGACAGGTCGGCGTCGTCGTCGTAGAAGCGCTCTGCCATGGGAATCTCCTTGTGTTGGGGTTGTTCTTCAGTTCCTCCGGCGGCGTCTGCCTGCCGCCGGATCTTGTCTCAATCGTAGTGCCGGACCCTGAGACGGGCGTCACTGCGTCCGGATGCTGTCTGCTGGTTCGGACGTCTTCCGCTCCCGAGGCGGTGGCCCCGTTCCCGAGGCGGCGGCTCCGCTCCCGAGGCAGTGGCTCAGACGCGCGGGGCTCTGTCGGTCATCGACTTCGCCCCACGGCCGATGGCGACCGTGCCCGACTGCACGATCTCCTTGATGCCGAAGGGCTCGAGCACCTGGCGCAGCGCATCGAGCTTGCTGCGCTCGCCGGTGGCCTCGACACACACGGTGTTGGGGCTGACGTCGACGATGTGACCGCGGAACATCTCGACCGCGCTTGCGATCTGGGGCCGGGCGGCGGCATCGGCACGGACCTTGAAGATCATGTGCGCGCGCCTGACCGAGGCCTCGGGTTCGAGTTCGACGATCTTGACGACGTTGACGAGCTTGTTCAGCTGCTTGGTCACCTGTTCGAGGGCGACATTCTCAACATCGACGACCACGGTGATGCGGGAGAGCTCCTCGCGTTCGGTGGTGCCGACGGCCAGGGAGTGGATGTTGAAGCCGCGCCGGGCGATGAGCCCGGTGAACCGGGTGAGCACGCCCGGCTTGTTCTCGACGAGCACGGAGAGGGTGTGACGGCTCATGCCAGACCTTCCTCTTCTTCCTCTGCCCCGAAGTCCGGGCGCAGGTCACGGGCGTACTGGATTTCGTCATTGCTGACACCGGCGGCGACCATCGGCCACACCATCGCGTCCGGCGGGACGGTGAAGTCGATGACGACCGGCCGGTCGTCGACGGCGAGGGCCTGCTGGATCGCAGCATCGACATCCTCATTGCGCTCCACCCGCAGGCCGAGTGCACCGTAGGCCTCGGCGAGCTTGACGAAGTCAGGCACGCGCACGGTGTTGTGCCCGGTGTTGAGGTCCGAATGGGAGTAGCGGCCGTCATAGAACAGCGTCTGCCACTGCCGCACCATGCCCAGGGACGAGTTGTTGATGATCGCGACCTTGATCGGGATGTTGTTGATGCCGCAGGTGGCCAGCTCCTGGTTCGTCATCTGGAAGCAGCCGTCACCATCGATCGCCCACACATGGCGCTCAGGCTGACCGACCTTGGCGCCCATCGCAGCCGGCACCGCATAGCCCATGGTGCCCAGGCCGCCGGAGTTGAGCCACGAGCGCGGCCGATCATAGGAGATGAACTGGCTGGCCCACATCTGGTGTTGGCCCACACCGGCGACGTAGACGCCCTCCGGCCCGGTGAGCGCCGAGATCCGCTCGATGACGTACTCGGGATCGCACAGACCCTCGGCATTGTGCTCATAGCCCAGCGGATAGGTGGTCTTCCACGAGTTGAGCACCTTCCACCAGCCGCTGAATCCGTTGTCGAACACCTCGGACTGGTTCTCGCGCAGCTCGCTGTGCAGCTGGCGCAGCACCTCAGCGGCATCGCCGACGATCGGCACATCAGCCACCCGGTTCTTGCCGATCTCAGCCGGGTCGATATCGGCGTGGATGACCTTGGCGCGCGGGGCGAAGGAGCCGAGATCGCCGGTCACCCGGTCGTCGAAGCGCGTGCCGACGGCGATGAGCAGATCGGACTGCTGGAACGCCGCCACCGCCGAGACGCTGCCGTGCATGCCCGGCATCCCGAGGTGCTGGTCGTGGGTGTCGGGGAAGGCCCCACGCGCCATGAGGGTCGTGGCGACGGGAATCTTCGTCGCCTCGGCAAGGGCGAGCAGCTCCTCCTCCGCCCCGGAGCGGATGACGCCGCCACCGATGTAGAACACCGGACGACGTGCGGCAGCGATGAGCCGGCCTGCCTCGCGGATCTGCTTGGCATGCGGTTTGAGCGCTGGGCGGTAGCCCGGCAGCTGCGGCTCTTCCGGCCAGACATAGGGTGCTGTGCTGGCCTGGGCGTCCTTGGTGATGTCGACAAGGACGGGCCCTGGGCGTCCGGTGTGGGCGATGAAGTAGGCGCTGACGATCGCCTGCGGGATGTCCTCAGCGCGGGTGACGAGGAAGCTGTGCTTGGTCACCGGCATCGTCATGCCGACGATGTCGGCCTCCTGGAAGGCGTCGGTGCCGAGCATGTTCGAGGCCTGCTGGCCGGTGATCGCCATGATCGGCACGGAGTCCATGTGTGCGTCGGCGATCGCGGTCACGAGGTTCGTCGCCCCGGGTCCAGACGTCGCCATGCACACGCCGACCTTCCCGGTGGCGGCGGCGTAGCCTTCGGCGGCGTGGCCTGCGCCCTGTTCGTGGCGGACGAGCACGTGGTTGATCTTCTCGGAGTCGAGCAGCGGGTCATAGGTCGGCAGGATGGTGCCGCCGGGAAGCCCGAAGACCGTGTCGACGCCGAGGCGCTCTAGGGTGCGCACGACTGCCTGTGCGCCGGTGAGCATCTCCGGTTCGTGATAGTCGCTGCGCCTGGCCGGGGCGGCGTGCGCCGGGCTCGGCGTCGGAGGCTGCGGAACGGCCTGTCGGGCCGGTTGCGGTGCCGGGGCGTGGGATCCCACGGGGACTCCTTCGGTCTGATCATGAAAAACGCCCCTTACCGGTTCGGTATGGGGCGCGCGGATCGTCGTCAAGCGACAGCTTACGGGTGAACCGCGCGCTGCATAATGAGGACGACGAGAAGGTTGTTCATGGCCTTCATCTTTCCCGCCGGCGATAGGCATGTCAAATGCCGGCCGCTATCGTCCGCATCGTGGGACGACTATGATTGCGGTGATGGAATGCGCTCATTACGACGCCGGTCGATGCCGGTCCTGCACCCTCCTGCCGCTGCCCTCCCCAGTGCGGGTGCAGCGTTCGCAGGATGAGATCGCGCGCCTGCTGGCGCAGGCGACCACCGCCTCGGGCGAGGCGACCGGCATCCGCTGGCTGCCGTCTGCCACCGGCCCGGATGCCGGCTTTCGGAACAAGGCGAAGATGGTCGTCTCCGGCACTGTCGACGCCCCCGTGCTCGGGATCCTCGACGAAGCCGGTGCCGGCATCGACCTGCGCGATTGCCCGCTTTATCCGCAGGCGATCCACCGGCTGCTCGATGCGGTGCCCGCACTCATCCGGCGCGCGCAGATCCCGCCCTATGACGTCGCGCGCCGCCGCGGGGAGCTCAAGCACCTCATTGTCACCGTCAATGATGCCGGTGAGCTCATGGTGCGGTTCGTGCTGCGCACGCCCAAGCCGGTGGAGCGGATCCGCGAGCACCTGAGCGTGCTCACCGCAGCGGTGCCCGGGATGCGGGTGGTGAGCGCGAACATCCACCCGCAGCACACCGCACTGCTCGAAGGCGCTGAGGAGATCCACATCGCTGGCGACCGGCACTTGCCGATGCGCCAGGGCCAGGTGACGCTGCAGGTGCTGCCGCGCTCCTTCGTACAGACGAACACGGCGGTGGCCGGGCAGCTGTACGAGCAGGTTGCGGCGTGGGCTGATGAGATCGAGGCCCGGCGCCGCCCGGGCACTGGGGGCGCCGGCGGTCCCGGATCAGCTGACGCCGGCACTGGCGCCGGTCCTGACGCCGGGACGCTGCGAATCTGGGATCTGTACTGCGGCGTCGGCGGGTTCGCGCTGCATCTGGCCGCGCCGGGGCGTGCGGTCACCGGGGTCGAGGTCTCCGCTGAGGCGATCGCCTCAGCGCAGGCAGCCGCCGCCGAGGCGGGACTCGCCGCCGATTTCGTCGTCGCCGATGCCGCCGACTGGGCCGGTGAGCAGGACGTGCTGCCCGATGTCGTTGTGGTGAATCCACCGCGGCGCGGGATCGGTGCGCTGGCCGGCTGGCTGGAGGACTCCGGCATTGCCGATGTCATCTACTCCAGCTGCAATCCCCGCTCACTCGCCCGGGACCTCAAGCAGATGCCCAGCTATCAGGTGACGGCAGCCCGGATGCTCGATATGTTCCCCCACACCGCCCATGCCGAGGTGGTGGTGCAGCTGCGGCGCACGGCGGAAGCAGCCTAGTCACTTACCCGACGCGCCGTGCCGCTTCCGGTGTTCAGCGGCGGGCAAGCCGATAGACGAGGCCGCCGGAGCCCTCGGCTGACAGCCACGCTCGTTCGAAGGCCTCCCGCGGATAGACTGCGCGCACACCGTCGGCGATCGCCCGGCCGGGATCGTGGACGCGGACATCGCCTGCGGCGGTGACGCCGGTGATGATGAGCAGATGACCGGCCGTCGGGTAGCCGGCCTGGGGCAGCTGTTCGGAGGTGAAGGACACGGAGGCGATGAGCACCTCCCCTGCCGCCAGCAGCTCCTCGGCCTCCCGCATGCTGGCAAGCGTGTCGAGCCGTGCATTGAAGCCCTGCCCGTTGGCCCAGGCGACGTTGAATGCCCAGTTCCCGGCACCGCCGTACGTGCGATCCCACACTCCGCGGATCGTCGGGTGGACGCGGTCTGCGGCGTCCTCACCGGCAGGAGGTGATACTGCGCGGGCGTCCAGCTCGGCGTGTGCGCCGCCGGCGGACAGCCATTCCATCACCATCGTCAGCGACGTCGGTGAGCACCAGCTGTCGGCCTGCGCAAAGCCGTCGAGCACACCGCAGGCGTGCTGGCTGATCTGCGGCAGCCGGTGCTCGATGTCGATGCCGCGCGGAGCCGAAGCGGTGATCTCCGCACGCGGCCGGGCTGGTGTGCGGGTGAGAGCATCGATCCAGTGCACGGTCACAGGTGCTGCAGCTGCCCTCGCGGCAGGCACGGCCCGGACTGCCAGCTCGACGAGCCGGGCCGGGCCGCCGAGTGCGGCGGTGTCGACGATGACGGTGTCGGCGTCGGTGCGCAGACCGTGGACCTGCTGGGCGGTCAGCGTCGTCGACTCCCCTGTCCCCTGACTCGACCAGGAGGCCACGGTCACCCAATCGGAGAACGCGCCGGTCACCTCGGCGGCGGCGCGCACCCGGATCTCGGCAGTGATGCCCGGCGGGGTGTCGATGTGCCAGAACGGGATGATCTGCGTGCACGGCTGCACGTGCAGGCGAACCGTGTCGGCGGTCTCGGAGCTCATGCCGGCCAGCGTATCCGACGCCGCCGTCCACGCGTGCGCGTCTGAGCGGTCAGAATGCAGCGCCGCGGTCAGGGTGCAGCGCCGCGGTCAGGGTGCAGCGCCGCGGCGCGATTCTGCCACCAGCAGACGGAGCGGGTGAAGAAGTCCGATGCGCATCCGTGCAGGTGCCCGAAACTGCACTAGGCTGATGAATCATGCGCTCACTGTGGAGATTCTGGCCTGACGTGCGAGCGCGGCTGGGCGTCTACCTCTTCATCTTCGTCCTCACCCTCGGATCGATGGGCATCGCCCTGCTCGTGCCGATGATCACCGGCTGGGTCGTCGACGGGCCGATCGCCCGCGGTGACTTCGCCGGCATGCTCGCGCCGCTGGCCCTCATCCTGCTCATCGGCATCGCCGAGGCGGCCGCCGTGTGGCTGCGCCGTCGGCTCATCGCGCCGATCACCTCGCGCTGGGAAGTGCTGTGGCGTGAGCGACTGTACGACCGGCTGCAGTACGTCGCCGTCGGCGTCCACGACGCATGGCCGGCCGGCCAGCTGCTCTCCCGCGCCGTCAACGACCTCTCCCAGCTGCGGCGGTTCTTCGCCTTCGGCCTGCAGTTCCTCATCGCCAGCCCGCTCATCGTGCTCGGCGGCGGCATCATCCTCGCGTCCCTGCACCCGTACTTCGGCATCATCGCCATCGCCGCAGCCGTCCCGACCGTCACCGCCATTGCGGTGCTCGAGCGCCGCTACCGGCTGGCCTCCCGCAGCGCCCAGGACACTATGGGCGAGATCGCCACCGATGTCGAAGAAGCCGTGCAGGGCATCCGCATCCTCAAGGCCTTCGGCCGCTCTCCCTGGGCGGCGCAGCGGTTCCGTGCCCTGTCCGAGCGGCTGCGCGGCTTCGAGCTGACGAAGGCCTCCGTCGATTCGTGGATGTTCGGCGCTGCGATCATGATCCCGGTGCTTGCGCTCACGGCGATCCTGGCGGTGGGCACCTGGGGTGTGATCGGCGGGTGGATGACCGTCGGGCAGGTCATCGCCGCGCTGACGGTGACGATGTTCCTGCGCATGCCCATCGAGATGGTCGGCTTCCTGCTGGCCGACTTCCTCATGTCGGTCACCGCCGCCAATCGCTACTGGGAGGTCATGGACCTGCCCTTCGACATCACCGACCCCGACGGTGAGATCAGCGAGGACCCGCAGCCGCACAGCTACGCCGGGCACATCCGCTTCGACGCGGTCGAGTACCGCTTCGCCGATGCCGAGGAGCCGATCCTCGCACACATCGACCTCGATATCGCACCAGGTGAGACGCTCGCTCTCGTCGGTGCGACCGGCACCGGCAAGACAGCACTGGCCGCACTGCTGCCGCGCCTGCAGGACGTCACAGCAGGATCCATCACCCTCGACGGCACCGATCTGCGCGACTTCCGGATCAACGAGCTGCGTCGCATCGTCTCCGTCGCCTTCGAAGACCCGGTGCTGTTCTCCACGACCGTGCGGGAGAACGTCGCGATGGGCCTCAAGCACGCTGATGACCGCACCGTCCCGGCTGCGGCGAGCGGCACCTCGGGAGCGGGGGACACCACCTCGGGAGCGGGGGACGCGGATGGCCCCGACGCCGAGGTGTGGGAGGCGCTTGAGATCGCAGCGGCAGCCGATTTCGTGCGCCGGCTGCCCGACGGTCTCGACACCGAAGTCGGCGAGCAGGGCCTGTCGCTGTCGGGCGGTCAACGCCAGCGGCTGGCACTGGCGCGCGCCGTCATCGGCAAGCCCCGGGTGCTCGTCCTCGACGACCCCCTCTCCGCTGTCGACGTCGACACCGAGGACCGCGTGCAGACGGCACTGCGACGAGTGCTCGGCGATTCGACCACACTCGTCATCGCTCACCGGCCCTCCACCGCCGCCCTGGCCGACCGGGTGGCGGTGCTCGACGGCGGACGGATCACCGACACCGGCACCCACGACGAGCTGCTGGCCCGCAACCGCCACTACCGCGACCTCATGGGTGCCAGCTCACACGCCGCTGCCGAGACTGAGGAGGCGCGCCGATGAGTCCCGCACAGCCGGACCGGAGCATCGACCCGGAGATCGAGGAGCTGCCGCCGGACATCTCCCGGCGGGCGCGCAGACTGCTCGGCTCGCTCATCCGCCCGCACCTGGCGCTGACGGTCGTCCTCATCGTCTCGATCACCGTCGGCGGGATTATGAGCGTGGCCGGTCCGTTCTTCGTCGCCCGCGCGATCGACGATGGGCTGCCGGCTGCGCTGGGCGGCGACACCGGCCCGCTCGTCGTCGCGATCGCCGCGGTCGCGCTCACCGGCGTGGCCGATGCTGCGGCGACCTGGCTGAGCATCCGGCTCAACGGCAGGCTGAGCCAGAAGATCCTCTTCGATCTGCGCGGCCGCCTGTTCACCCATGTGCAGCGTCTCGACCTGCGCTATCACGAACGCTCGACCTCCGGCCGGCTCGTCTCCCGTCAGACCTCGGACATGGAATCCGTCCAGCAGTTCGTCTCACAGGCGCTCAACGGCATGGTGCTCTCGCTGCTGACGATGTCGGCGATCGCGGTGACGCTCGTGGTCATGAACGTGCCGCTGGCGCTCGTGGCGTTCGCCGGGTTCATCCCGCTCGTCTTCCTCACCGTCTACGCTCACCGGCAGCAGCGTTCCGCGTACCGGCGCACCCGCACCTCAATCGCCCGGGTCATCGTCCAGTTCGTTGAGACGATGGGCGGGATCCGCGCGGTCCAGTCCTTCCGCCGGCAGCGCCCGGGTCTTGAGCGACTGACCGGCGAGGACGCCGTCTACGCGCAGGCCAACACCGATGCCCTGCACGGGGTGGCGACGTTCGCCGGCGGCACCCGGCTCATCGGCAACCTGTCGCAGACCGGGATCATCCTGCTCGGCGGCTGGCTCGTCATCAACGGCTACACCCAGCTCGGTGTGCTGGCCGCATTCCTGCTGTACCTGCGCCGGTTCTACGGCCCGCTCGATGAGCTCGTGCAGTCCTTCAGCCTCTACCAGTCAGCCTCGGCTGCCCTGGAGAAGATCACGGCGGTCCTCGATGCCGAGCCTGATGTCGATGCACCGGCAGATCCGCAGCCGTTGCCTGAGCGGCACACCGGCACCGGCCGGTCGATCTCCTTCGAGGATGTCAGCTTCGCCTACGACGCCGAAGGTCCCGAGGTGCTGCCGGCCTTCGACCTGGAGATCCCCGCCGGGCAGATCGTCGCTGTCGTCGGTGCGACCGGTGCCGGCAAGTCGACTCTGGTGAAGCTGCTGACCCGGATGTACGACCCATCTACCGGCGCGGTGCGTCTCGACGGGGTCGATGTGCGCGGGGTCGACGATGCTCAGCTGCGGCAGGCACTTGTCATGGTGACGCAGGAGTCGTATCTGTTCTCGGGCACGATCGCCGACAACATCCGCATCGGCAACCCCGATGCCACGGATGCGCAGGTCCTCGCCGCTGCCGAGGCGGTGGGCCTGGATCCGTATGTGCGCAGCCTGCCGGAGGGCTACGACACGGATGTGAAGAAGCGCGGCGGCCGGTTGAGTTCGGGGCAGCGGCAGCTGGTGTCCTTTGCCCGTGTGTTCCTCGCCGATCCTGATGTGATCGTCCTCGATGAGGCGACTGCGCACCTCGATATCCCCTCGGAGCGTCTCATCCAGCAGGCACTGGCGCGCGTGCTCGAAGGTCGCACCGCGATCATCATCGCCCACCGGCTGTCCACGGTTGAGATCGCCGACCGGGTGCTCGTCATGGACGCAGGCCGAGTTGTCGAAGACGGCACGCCAGCAGAGCTCATCCACGGCGATAGCCGATTCGGGCGCATGTACTCCGCCTGGCAGGACAGCTTGGCGTGAGGCGCAGCCGCTCATCGCGGAAACTGCCGGCTAGCGATTGTGGTTCCGCGACGGCCTTTCAGGCTGCCAGCAGGTCGATGATGAGGTTGAGCATGGAGGACTCGATGATGCTCAGCTGGGCGCTTGGCTCTCCCTCACCGGCACTGCCACCGGTGCTGGTACCGGCGCCAGCGCAGGCACCGGCCGGGATCTTGGTGCGCGGACCGTCGCGATGGCGGCCATCGCGGCCGCGCTTCTCTCCCCTGGCCTGTGATGCGGTGGTCTCCGGATCCTTCGCCACCGGTGACTTCGCTGGAGACGTGATCGGGATCGTCCGACTCGTGTACTCCTGGCCCGACGGGGTGCGCACCGTCAGCGCATCTGGGGTGGCGGTATGTCGCCAGCCGGGGTTCTCCTTGGCGTAATTGCAGGCTGCACACAGTCCTGAGGCGTTCGCCCAGCTCGTCGCGCCACCGGTGGCATGAGGCGTGGCATGGTCGATATGGCGGATCGGTGCATCACACCACGGCGACCGGCAGACATCGTCGCGGCAGATGACCATCCGCCGCAGCCCGTCGTTGAAAGTCCGGCGCTTGGAGTCCATCGCCACCAGCTGACCGGTTTCCGGCTGGGTGAAGAGACGGCGCAGGTAGACCGCTCCCGAGGTGTTCTGCAGCAGCCGGCGCGTGAAGGCTGCAGGGAGAGGCCCATGGCCGGGCAGCCAGGCGGGGATCGTGCCGTCGCTGATGAGAGCCTCGTCGGTCATGATGAGCTGGATCTCGACGGAGATGTCGGTTGCGGATTCCTGACCGGTCAGGCGGGCGATGAAGAGGTCGGCGGCCATCTGCGCTCCCGTGCGCTATTCTGATTCGCCGGTGCCGACCATCACCGAGGCAGCCTTCTGCAGGGCCGCATACGCTGCCACAGCTTGCGGCATCGGAAAGAAGGCGGTCAGGTACGCCATGTTCCCTGGTGCCGGGCGGACGGAGATGTGCCGCTGCTTCTCCTCGTACTCCATGTGTTCGACGGTGGCTGCGGGATCCGCGTGCTGTGCCAGGCGGCGGGCCTCGCCCGCCAGGCGTTTGAGGCCGGTGCCGGCGAAGAGCTCCTGCAGCGAAGCATCGATCGAGTGGCGCAGATGCGAGGGCAGCCACGCAATCTCCCGGAAGACAGCTCGCACCTTCTCCTCGGAGATCTCCCCTGCTTCCAGCGCGCGGAACGTGCACGGCATTTCGCGCATGAGCACCTGGGCGAGCTTGGCGAACCGGCTGCCCCTGGCAGGGGACTCCTGCCGGGCGAGTGCGATTTCAGCGCCTAGTCCGCGGCAGCGACGATGCGCAGGAACGCCGGCGGCCTTCTCGGTGACGAAACGGCGGTCGATCGCAGCATCGGTCTCCCGCACCTGATAGGCGGTGATCGCGGCCTTGAGTCGCTCGGCCTGGTTCATCCGCTCGAAGGCCTCGGCATCGTCAACGAGCGTCGGAGCTTGGGAAAACGCCACGATGAGCCCCTCGATGTCCATGGCATCGAGCGGTTCTCCACGACGTGTCCTCTTCATACCCCATACGCTACGCTGAGGCACTGACTTCGCACTCTCACCTGGGGAAATGCTGGTGCGGCAGCCAGCCCCACGCCTAGGCCAGAACCGAGCATGAAGGCGACCCCGGCCTCGGGAACGGTCACCTGGCAGAGGTCGGAGCTCAGCGTTCTGCAGCAGCGTTCTGAGGCGATGGACGTTCGCCGCCCACCCTGCCGACTGCTGCGCCCCAACTCGTCTCGGCGGTTGCGGCGAATGCGGGTGCTTGGCGCGAATGTGCAGGGTGTGTCGTTCGAAGCATGGCGTCTGCGAGTCATGTAGAGACGTCTGGTGGCGCTGCCCGAGAGCGTTCGGCAGCGCATCTGGCACATCAACCTCTGATACGGCAACTGCCAGCAATCCATCCAGGATGCTGCTGACGCTACCGCCTGGCTAGACGTCAATGCCTCAAGCCGCACGCCAACACATCACGACATCAACGCCTCTACAGGATCCACCTGCGCAGCGCGCAGCGCCGGGTGCATACTCGCCACCGCTCCCACGACTCCGCCCAGGGCGATCCCGGCCGGTACGAGCCACAGTGGTATCGCTGCCGCCCACCCGTTGACAAGAGCGATGGCAAGGGCGCAGTCTAGGCCGATGACCGTCCCGATCACACCTCCGATCAGACCGATGATCGTCCCCTCCCAGAGGATCTGCGCGAGGATCTCAGCAGTCTGCGCTCCGAGCGCAGCCCGCACGCCGATCTCATGCCGGCGGCTGACGACCGAAACGAGCATGGTGTTCGAGATGCCGAGCGCGCCGATGAGCAGTGACATCACGGCAAGGACGGCCACCATGAGCTGTGTGTCGCTGCTGACCTGCTGGCGCAGTGTCTGAGGGTCGGGTGGAGCCTGCGCGATGACCGCAGAGGTGCCGGATGGGTCGACGGCGAGTGGCGCCTCGCTGGCAACCTGCCCGGCAGCGCCTGGTTCGACGGCGATGGCGAGTTCAACCGCCTCGACGGACCATGCAGTATGCGTCATGGCAGCCATCGGCACGACGATTGCGGAATCGAGCCCTGCTGCCGGATCCGGACTTCGGAAGACACCTATGGCGGTGAAGACCCGACCATCCAGCGTCAGCTGCGTTGGTTCCGTCCAGCTGGACACGCCCATACGGGAAGCCAGCTCGGCGCCGATGAGCACCACCTGCGAGGCGCGTTCCTCATGTCCGTCGTCGTACATCTGGCCGAACGTCGTCGACAGTCTCCACGCGCGGAGTGCCGCTGGCTCGGCGCCGATGACGGTTGCTTCTTCGACCCCAGCACCGCCTGTGCTCACTCGTGCAGGCTGCGTCGACCGGCGCAGCATTCCGGCTGCCGTGACGCCGTTGAGCTCGCGTACACGGTCGAGACGTTCGCGACCGACAAGGCCGGCTTCGTCTGCCGGTACGTCAGTGACATGGACGAAGGTCGCCATCAGGGCAGTGAAGCGCGAGGAGACCTGGGCGGCGACCGTTGAGGAAACAGCGACTGTGGCGACGAGTGCGAGTATGCCGAATGCAACACCGAGGGAGGTGAAGATGCTGTTGCGCCGACGCCGATTCACTGCCTGGGTAGCTTCACGCACGATCCCCGGAGCCACCAGACTCCGCATCTGCAGGCGGTGCCGCTTCATGTGAGACAGCCGTCGGTCAGGGTCGCTGTCCAGTCGGCAGCTGCTGCGACCTGATGGTCGTGGGTGATGATGACGACAGCGCGGTTCTGTGTGTGCGCGAGTGTCTGCAACAGCTCGAGGATGCTGCCCGTATTGGCAGCATCGAGATTTCCGGTCGGTTCGTCGCACAGCATGATGCGTGCATCTGTCGCGAGCGCGCGAGCGATGGCACAGCGCTGCTTCTCTCCCCCGGACAGGGTACGCGGATAGGCCTCGCTGCGATGATCGATGCCGACACGTGCGAGGATCTCATCTGCTGCCGTCATCAGCCGTCGTCGATCGTCGTTGGCGCCTGAGGAGTAGACAGAGGGCAGCAGCACGTTCTCACGCACGGTCTTGTGCTCGATGAGGTGAAACGCCTGGAACACGAACCCGATGGCTGAGCTGCGCATCACCGTGCGCTCCTGCTGGCCCAGGCCTGCCGTGGACGCGCCGTGTATCCGCACGTCGCCTCGCAACGGCCGCTGCAGCAGACCCATGATCGTCAGGAGAGTTGACTTCCCCGAACCTGACGGCCCGACGAGCGCGCACACCTCTCCGGTGCGGAACTCTGCGCTGACGTCGCGCAGCACCGGCACGGTGCCCGCCTCCGTCTCGAAGGAATGCGTCACCGACTCGACGACTATCGCCGGGATCGAAGCGGGTGACGTCCGCGTAGCGGCCGCAGCGGGCGTTTCCGGTAAGCGGCTAGCGTCCTCGGCCATGGATGACAATTCTGTCGCCCTTCTGCAGCTGAGCCGACTGCACCGCCGCGTAGCCGTCTGCTTCGAACACCACGGTGACGACGACCGGTTCGGTTGCTTCGCCTGCGATGCGGTCGATGTACGTTTCGCCACTGCTGCGCATGTGGACTGCGGTTGCAGGCACCCGCAATGCGTCATCGGGTCCGGCTTCGATGACGATGCGCGCTGCCCCGGCTGCTGGTTCGATGCCGTCGGGCAGCTTGAGGATGACAGTTGCATCAGCAGCAGTACCCGCAGCGTCGTCGCCGGACTCTGCTCCGCGCGCACCGCTGCCGGTCTCCGCAGGCGGTGACTGCTCCGCATCCGGCGGGGGAATGACCTGATCAACCGTAGCCGGTGACTCAGAGGTCACACCGCTGATATGCGCGTGCTGACCAGATTGGACCGTGGTGAGAGCCGTCGCCGCAATGCGGCATTTCTCCACATCTTCGCCAGCTGACAGGATCAGCTGGCCGCGCGCCGGAGGCTGCCCCACAGTGTAGGCAACCCGCGTCACAGTCGCTCTCTGCTCGGGTACGAAGACGATTTCATTCGCTGGCGCTGCGGCGGCTGCCGCTTCAGCGGCCCGATCCCGCGTCCTGACGAGGTGTCGATGCTCCTCACCTGTCGTGTCACCGTCGAAGTCCCGCAGCGCAGCTTCCGCGTCAGCGAGAGCCTGCTCGGAATCCGCGTCAGAACGCGGCGCGTCGTAACCGAGCCGCTCATAGAGCTTCTCAACTGCGACTCCTGTGCGAACCGAGTACGGCGCGTCCGCTGGTCCCGCGTACAGGCTGAGACTTCTCAGCGCTGTGTGGAGCTGAGTGACATCGACACCCCGTGTACCGACGGACATCGTGCGAAACGCCGGGACATCTCCTTTCAGCATGATGACCGGACGGGATGAGACTTCGGCCAGGAGCGCACCGCTGTCCAACTGGTCGCCGGCGGAGACTGGAGTGCCGGTGACCACCGGGGTGCTGCCTTCCGCTGCCGAGACGCTGAGATCCGGAGCAAGAGTATGCCGTGCCTCGGCGCGGCAGTCCGCTAACACCGTCCTTTCGACTTGAACGTCGTCAACGTCCACAGTGATCTGCGACGGAGGCGGGGCTGCGCTGTCAGCCGCGCGCTGCTCCGGGCTTCCCGCCTGCGCGGCAAACCACCATGTCGCGGCGTGTGTGATCAGAAGCATGCACACAGCGGCGATGACGGCACTCGTGCGTCGCATCAGCCGAGGAGCTCTCTGCCGGTCGAGAGCGCTGACCTCTTGATGTCGAGTGCGCCGGTGATCTCAGCTTCGTACGCATCGGCGACTGCGGTCAGATAGCGGTCTTCGATGCTGATCCGCTGGTCTGCGTATGACAGCTGCTTCTGACATGCGGCGTCGCTGACGGCGATCGCCGGCGCTTCGCCTCTTCGATCAACGGCGAGGCTCCGGGCGTTCTCGGGGCGTTCGAGAGGATCGCCTGCCGCGTCATGCGAGAATCCGCCATCAGCCATGCAACGCGACCACTGCCGGTCGAGAGCGCGCATCGCATCGTCGTCTGCGGCTGAATTCAGTGCAAAAGCGGCGAGGTTGCTGTCTGTGAAATCTGCCTGAGCGTAGGCATCGAGGGAGCCATAGAGCTGATCGACTGCGGTGAGTCTGCAGCCTCCCAGCTCTGTCGTGATCTGAGTGCCACCAGGGCCGGTGGTGTCGGTGGTCTTCCGCTTCTCTTCAGCACCAAGGTACGCGGCTTGCCAGGCTGCCCGCTGTGTGCTCGAGAGCGTCTGCAGATCTGCCGGCTCGACGTCGCCGTCACTGCCCGAACTCGATGAGTCTGCGGGGTAGCCGGACTGCTGCGCGTCTTCGACCGATATCTCGAAGTCTCCCGGCGGAAGCGGATCGAACACCTCAGCTCCCCCGGAATCGGTCAGCTGCGGCGTGTACACAAAGCCCTGTTCGGACATGCAGGCAGCGATCAGACGCTCTTCCATCTCGTACAGGGCGTGGTCGTCGGACCGCCACCCCCGATATTCGCTTCGGATGCTCGCGCGCGGCTCATCAGGCACCTCGAGCGTGGGTCCGGCATCGCTGTCAGCAGCTGTGCCGCAACCGCTGGCGGTGAGCATGATTCCCACCGCCAGCAACGCGCCTGAAGGGCACTTCAGCATGTCTTCTTGCCTGTGGTGTTCTTGTGCGAGCTGCCCTTCTTCTCATGCTTGCCGCTGCTGGCAACCGATTGTCCTGCCTTCAAGCAGATCGTCTTGCTCTTGTAGTTCTTGTCCTTGAACACCTGTACAGATCGGTTCTGCCACTTGTTGCGCCAGGAACGGTCTTTGTCGTTCACTTTCCGATAAATCGAGCACTGACTCGACGCGAACCAACAGCTCCAGTCAAACCAGGCCTTTCTCGTCCCGAACCAATCGCCTTTGAAGTCTGTTTTTGTATAGACACAGAAATCGCCTGTCTCGCATTTTCCTGCTGCGGTTGCGCTGAACGCCGGCGCGTCTGCGGGGGAAGCTGCGGTGGCAGGGACAACGGCTGCGCTCGTGAGCAGCACAGCAATCAACGGAGTCGCGAGGGCGACGCGGGGGAGGATTCGTTTCATCATGCACTTTCGATAGAGGGCACTCGCCGATGAGACAGGCGGCGACATCTGCTGTCGCAGAATTGACAGTAGTCAGCAGTTGCCATCATTCTCATGTCATTGCGGACACAAAACGATAACAATTCGCGTGCGCATATCGACATATCAGCACAATGCATCTGCAGTTGCGTCTCGATGCGCCGTCTGGGGCGGGTGCTCAGCGGCGCATCCCGGCTGTCAAGTGGGTGACGATCGGCTGGGTGCCGATGCCGTGGAGCAGCACGCTACCGCCGAGGACGAAGACGGTGACCGAGATGACGATGGCGGCGCTCTCGGTGTCGGGGAGCGCGTTGAATGCCAGCAGACCGAAGACCACCGAGGCGGTGCCGCGCGGACCGAGCAGTGCTATGAGCACCCGTTCCCGACCGGCGAGCTGCGAGCCGAGCAGCCCCAGCAGGACCGGCACGATGCGGATGACAGTCAGTGCCAGGAGCACCAGGAGCAGTACCGGCCAGACATTGCCGAGCACCTGGCCGATGAAGATGACGCTGGCGCCGAGCGCGAACCACAGCATCATGTTGTTGATGACGCTGATGTCCTCGGCTAGCGACAGCTCCTCATGCAGCGCGCGGGTGCGGCGCACCATGCGGAAGACGGTGCCGGCGACGAAGGCGGCGACGAACCCGTTGCCGTGTACACTCACGGCCAGCGCATACGTCAGCAGCGGCACGGCGACCAGCCCGATGCGCATCGACTGCGCACTGAACCACCCTCGTCGATCAGCGGCGTTGCCCAACATGCCGTAGGCGAGCCCGATGGCCAGTCCGGTGACCACCGCGATGAGGAACGCCGGGATCGCCTGACCGAGCGCTGCCTCGGGCCCGCCGTGCTTGGCGTCGCCGGCAAGAGCGAGCGCGAAGAGGAACAGCGGAGTGATGATGCCGTCGTTGTAGCCGCTTTCGAGGTTGAGAATGTGGCGCATCCGCTGCGGAATCGCGGTGTCTTTGACGATGGAGGTCACCGGTGAGAAGTCGACTGGGACGATGACGCAGGCCAGCGCCAGGGTCACGACCAGGCTGAGATCCGGCAGCAGCACCGAGGCGAACATCCAGGCGAGGAACAGGCTGATCGGCAGGGCGATGAACAGCAGCCTGAGCACAGGACCGCGCATCGCTTTCATCGCCCCATAGCGCACCTCGGTGGCGTCGACGAAGAGCAGCAGGGCGAGGACGAGCTCGGCGATGCGCTCAGCGGCGTTGGAGTTGAGGAAGAGGGCGAACCCGACGTCGTCGCCGATGATGAGGCCGGCCGCCGCCCCGCCGATCGCCATGGCCAGCGTGCCCATGAGCCGCAGCGGCCGAGTGCGCGGGCGAACAGCGCCCAGACGGCGATGAGCGCGCTGGTGAGGAGGAGAGCTGTGAGCATCGGGGGGCTTTCGAGGTCGTGCGGCAGGTTCGCCTAAGCGTATCGGAGGCTGACTGAAAGAGGAGCCGGGAACCGCCGGTCTGACCCAGGCTCAGCTGGCCGCCGAGGTGAGAGTCTCGCGGCAGACGATCATCGCGATCGAACGCGGTGACTACTCCCCCAGCGTCTATCTCGCCCTCAGAGCAGCCCGTGCACTGGACACCACCATCGAAGCGCTCTTTTCGCTCGACGACGCTCCAGCCGCCAGATGACACCACCCACACTCCGACAGGCCCCGTGGAAGGAATCACCACGCAGACCCGCCCGACCTCCCCCACCCCACGGGCCGACGCCATCGCCGGCGGCAGATACGGCAGCAGCTGCGGGGCTAGGGCGAAGCGGCTCATCGTTTCCAATGCCGCTGCCGCGCGCTCATCGGCAGCATCGTCGGCGGTCTCGCAGGTTTGGCCGCCGTGGCCATCGTCGCCAAGCTCGTGGCCGGTCGTGCTCGCCGCCGCGAGGCCGACGCTCCCGCCGAGGACTGACCCTTACGCCCCCGATCTCTACGCCGTCCCCCGATCCCCACACTGTGCCCGGTCCCGCCTCGTGGAGCCGGGCACAGTACTGACCAGTACAATCGGCCCACCTGACTTGGCTCAAATTGGTGTTATGTAGATCATATTGACACTGTGACCTGCGGGTTTGGGCTGTGAAGTGCTGGAATTCCTGACTAATCGGGTGGTTAGGGTGGCGGTAGGCTGTGGGATATGCCACTGCCGAGGATCCGTACTGTGCCGACTGCTTCTGGGGCGACGGCTGTGCAGGTGATCTGGCGGTATGTCGGGAACAGGCCTGTGCTTGATCATGTGGGTTCGGCGCATTCGGATGAGGAACTCGCGTTGCTCATCGCTGAAGCGCAGCGTCTGATCGATGGTGATCAGCTGGCCCTTGACATCGGGATCCCTGGCGCGGCGGTGTCTGCGGGGACGGGGTCGGTGGATAATCCGGTGGAGGTTTCGGCTGAGCGGGCTGGTTTTCTGCTGGATGCTATCCGTGGGGTGTTCTGCCTGCNCCACACTGTGCCCGGTCCCGCCTCGTGGAGCCGGGCACAGTACTGACCAGTACAATCGGCCCATGTTCCTCTCGCTCACGCTGCACGGCGAACCCGGGATCCCCGCCCGCGACCTCGGTTTCATCCTGCACAAGCACCCTGATCGCGTACACACCGCGCAGCTGAGCTTCGGCACCGCACAGGTCTTCTACCCCCGCGCCGACGACGACGTCTGCCAGGCCGCACTGTGGGTCGACGTCGACACCGGCAAGCTGGCGAAGCTCGGGCAGTTCCGGCGCGATTCCTTCCACCTCTCCGGCTACATCAATGACCGCCCCTGGGCGGCGTCCTCCCTGCTCGCCGTCGCCCTGCGCAGCGTCTTCTCCACCGCCATGGCCGGTACCCTCGCCAGCCGCCCCGACCTCGCTGCCACCGAGTTCCGTCTCGAAGCCCAGGTCGCTGCCGTGCAGACGACCCCGCAGGCCGCCGCCGAGGTGTTCGCGCCGCTCGGCTGGGAGGTCACCACCGCCTCGGGACCGGAGGGCCTGGCACCCAATCTGCACCTGCACGGGCGGGCCACCGTGCAGGCGCTGCTGAATGAGCTCTACGTCCTCATCCCCGTTCTCGACGGCGGCAAGCACTACTGGGTCGATGAGTCCGAGATCGACAAGCTGCTCGACCGGGCCGGCACATGGCTGGCCGCCCACCCGCAGCGCGAGACGATCATGCACCGCTACCTCGCCCAGCAGCGCCGCTATGTCCGTGCCGCCGAGCAGCGGCTGGACAGCGTGCCGGCCGATCCCGGCGCCGAGGCGGCTGCTGCGTCCGATCCCGGCGCCGAGGCAGGCGGCGCGTCCCGGCAAGCGCTGCGCGAGCTGCGCCGCGAGCGTGTGCTGGCGGAGATCACCGCGCTGCGCCCACGCAGCGTCGTCGACATCGGCTGCGGGGCCGGTGCGCTGCTGGCACGCCTGCTGGGCAATCCGCGGATCGCCTCCGTCATCGGCACCGACGTCTCCGCAGGTGAGCTCAGCCGCGCCGAGCGGGCGCTCAACATCGACCGGATGCCCGAACGGCAGGCCGCACGGCTGGAGCTCATCCAGTCCTCGATCACCTACATCGACGAGCGCATCGCCGAGGCCGACGTCGCCGTGCTCATGGAGGTCATCGAGCACATCGACCCGAGCCGGCTGCCGGCAGTTGAGGCGAGCCTGTTCGGCCACGCCGCACCCTCCCACGCCATCGTCACCACTCCCAACCGCGAGTACAACGCCTGCTATCCGGGGCTGGCCGGCGGGCAGTTCCGCCACCCTGATCACCGGTTCGAGTTCTCCCGCGCCGAGTTCGCCTCGTGGGCGGCAGCCGTCTGCTCACGCTACGGCTACGTCGTCGACATCGACGGGATCGGCGATGCTGATCCCGTGCACGGCCAGCCGACGCAGATCGCGGTGTTCTCCCGCACCTTCACTGCCGAGGAGCCCGTCACCGCCGTGGAGCCGGCCGCATGACGACGATCTCGATCCCCGACCCCAGCCTCGTCGTCCTCGTCGGCATCTCCGGATCCGGCAAGTCGACGTTCGCCGCGACCCATTTCGGGCCCTATGAGGTCGTCTCCTCCGACACCTGCCGCGGCATCGTGTCCAACGACCCGAACGACCAGTCGGCCACCGCCGCAGCGTTCGACCTGCTGACCGACATCGTCACCCGCCGCCTGCAAGCGGGCCTGCTCACCGTCGTCGACGCCACCTCCCTGCACCCGCGCGACCGGGCAGCACTCGTGCAGCTCGCCCGCGACAACGACACACTCCCCACGGCGATCGTGCTCGATGTGCCGCTGCCGGTGGCCCAGGAGCGGCACGCAGCGCGCACCGACCGGCCATTCGGCTCCGAAGTGATCGAGCGTCAGCATCGCAGCCTGCGCTCCGGGCTCAAGCGGATCGGCCGCGAGAAGTTCCGCGGGGTCACGGTGCTCTCCTCACCGGAGGAGATCGCCGCAGCGCGCATCGAGCGCCGGCCGCTGCGCTCGGACCAGCGGCATCTGCACGGCCCCTTCGACATCATCGGCGATGTCCACGGCTGTGTCAGCGAGCTGCGCACCCTGCTGCGCGAACTCGGCTACCAGCTCTCTACCTCAGGCACGGATGCCGTCCACCCCGAGGGACGCACTGCGGTGTTCGTCGGCGACCTCGTCGACCGCGGGCCCGACAGCACCGGAGTGCTGCGTCTGGTCATGGGCATGGTCGCGGCCGATCATGCCCTGTGTGTGCCGGGCAACCACGAGGCCAAGCTCGTGCGCGCCCTCGACGGCCGCAACGTCACCCGCAGCTACGGGCTGGCCGAGACGATGGACCAGCTTGAAGCCGAGCCGGCCGAGTTCCGTGCCGCGGTCCGTGACTTCGCCGATGGGCTCGTCGCCCATCTCGTCCTCGATGACGGCAGGCTCGTCGTCGCCCATGCCGGGCTGAAGGAGGAGTACCACAACCGCGCCTCGGGCCGGGTGCGGCAGTTCGCGCTCTACGGCGACACCACCGGCGAGGTCGATGATACCGGCCTGCCGGTGCGCCTCGACTGGGCTGCCGAGTATCGCGGCGCCGCCCGGGTGGTCTACGGTCACGTCCCGACTGCGCGTCTGACGTGGGTGAACAACACGCTGTGTCTCGACACCGGCTGCGTGTTCGGCGGGGCGCTCTCAGCGCTGCGCTACCCGGAGCTTGAGACCGTGCAGGTGCCGGCCGAACGCCAGTGGTGCGAACCGGCCCGCCCGTTGACCGCGCCCGAGGCGTCAGACAGGGAACATGACGAGCTGCGGATCACCGATGTGCTGGGCATCGGCGGGGTCGAGACTGCGCGGATGGGACGGGTGGCGGTCCCCGATGAGCGCGCGGCAGCGGGTTTGGAGACGTTGAGCCGCTTCGCCCTGGCCCCGCAGCTGCTGCCGTATCTGCCGCCGACCATGGCGCCGGCGCCCACGAGCCGCGAGCCGGGGTATCTGGAGCACCCCGGCACCGCTTTCGACTACTACGCAGGGCGCACCGAGGCGGTCATCTGCGAGGAGAAGCACATGGGTTCACGCGCCGTTGTCATGCTCCGCCGGCCTGGCAGCCGTGCCGGCTCCGGCACCGGGCCCGAGGCGGTGGGCTCATATGCCTATACCCGCACGGGGCGTGCGTTCTTCCCCGCCGATGATGGTGTCCGCCTGCTGGCCCGGATGGCAGAGGCGGCTGAGACGGCTGGGCTGTTCGCCTGGCTCGAATCCGACTGGGTGCTGCTTGACGGTGAGATGCTGCCGTGGAACGTCAAGGCCGCTGAGCTCATCGCCAGCATCTACGCTCCCACGGCGGCTGCCGGCCTGCAGGCCACTGCGCTGACGGATGCTGCGCTGCAGGCGGCGGCAGCCCGCGGCATCGACGTCCCGGCAGCGCATGTGCCTGCCCGTCAGCAGGCGGAGATCACGCTGTTCCAGCAGGCCTTCGAACGCTATATCGGCGATGCCGGGCAGGTGCGCTTAGCGGCCTTCCAGGTCCTCGCGACGGCCGGGCAGACACATCACCACCGGCCGCATGACTGGCATCTGAGGATGGCTGACGCTCTTGTCGCTGCTGATGACACCGTGTTCTCACCGACTGCCCGCAGGGTCCTCGACCCGGCTGATGTACAGGCGGTCGCCGAGGCGACGGCGTGGTGGGAGGAGCTGACGGACGCTGGTGGTGAGGGCATCGTCGTCAAGCCGCTTGCCAATGCGGCAGCCGGTGGCGGCCGGCGTGACGGGGGCCTGCAGCCGGGCCTCAAGGTCCGCGGCCGCGAGTACCTGCGGATGATTTACGGCCCGGACTACTGCTCTGAGGAGCGGCTGGAGAAGCTGCGTGCGCGCAGCCTCAAGCACAAGCAGCTGCTGGCGCTGCGCGAGTACGCCCTCGGTCTGGAAGCCCTCGAACGGTTCACGGCAGGTGAGCCGCTGCACCGTGTGCATGCCCCGGTGTTCGGTGTGCTCGCTCTCGAATCCGCGCCCATCGACCCACGGCTGTGAGCGACCGTCTCATCGGAGCGCATTCCCAGCCTGGGCCGGTAGGCTCGGCACCGGACTCAGCCCCATCCCCGGTGCCATCCCAAGGAGCTGCCATGACCATGACCCGCAGACGCACACTCATGACCTTCGCTCCGCTGGCTTTCGGCGGGCTCGCGCTCGCGCTTTTCGCAGCGCTCATGGCCTATCTGTTCGTCTTCGACTCGATGCTCGGCCTGCCGGTCTCGACACTCGACGGCCCCGGCCCGACCTGGCCGATGACGGCAGCGACCATCTTGCTGACCTGCGCTGTGATCGCCCTGCCCACAGGTGGGCTGTGGGCTGCTGCGGTGACGGTGACTGCGACGCGGCGGAATGCTCAGCCGCGGCCGGGGAACGGCATGCCCGAGGCGGTCAGCGTCAGCTGATCGACCGTCGCTTCCAGCGGCAGCTCGGCGATATCGGCGATCATCCGCCCGGCGATCTCTGGATCGAAGCTCGGTTCAGCGCGCCTCGACCCATCGGGCTGGAGTGCGCCGTCGCCGGTGCCGATGGCGGTGAGGATCTCGGTTTCCGCATTGTCGGCTCTTCAGAGTTGAGTGTGGGCACGCCGATCGGGCAGGGGTGCTGGGGATAAGTATCGAGGTCCCTGATGATGAGTGGACTTTAACCCCCCGCTGATCTCAAGGACCTCGACAATGCCTACATTCTACGTGTCCCTGCGCTGTTGCTCTGGATCGCTGTGCCAGGTGTGACGTCCTGCTCGGATTGCCTGACTTCCATCTCATCCACGCCGAGGTCACCGACACTGCCGTCGTCCTCGACATCGAGGCCTGCGACCCGCTGACCGGCTGCCCCGGATGCGGCGTCATCCCGACCGGCCACGGACGCGTCACTGTGACCCTGGTCGACGCCCCATCCGCTGGACGGCCTGCCCGCCTGCGATGGCGCAAGCACCGCTGGATCTGCCGCGAGTCTGCCTGCCCGGTCGTGACGTTCCTCGAGCAGAACACGCAGGTCGCCGCCCCGCGCGGCCTGCTGACAACCCGCGCGGTGTCCTGGGCGATCCGTCAGCTGCGGTATGAGAACGCCTCTATCCAGGGGCTGGCTCGCCAGCTGGGCACGACCTGGAACACCCTGTGGTCCCAGATCCGGCCAGTGCTCAACACCGCCGCTGACGATCCGGCACGGTTCGACGGTGTTGAAGTCCTGGGCGTCGACGAGCATGTCTGGCATCACACGGACCCCCGCTGGCGAGGACCGAAAGAACTCACCGGCATGGTCGATCTCTCCCGCCACCAGCACCCGACGGCACGTCTGCTGGATCTCGTCCCGGGACGCTCAGCAACGGTGTACAAAGACTGGCTCGCCACACGCGGGCCCAGCTTCCGCCAAGGTGTGCAGGTTGCGACGCTGGACCCGTTCCAGGGATACAAGAACGCGATCGATGACCAACTCGACGACGCCACCTGTGTGCTCGATGCTTTTCACATCGTCAAGCTCGCCACCAGCGCTGTCGATGACGTCCGCAGACGCGTCCAACAGCAGACACTCAGGCACCGGGGCCGGAAGGGCGATCCGCTCTACGGCATCCGCAACCTTCTACGGGCCGGCCGAGAACGCCTCACCGAACGACAACAGAAACGGTTGCAGGCGGCCTTCGTCGCGCATGAGGATCATGTCGCTGTCGAAGTCGCCTACCAGTGCGCGCAGGACATCCGTGACATGTTCCACCAAGACACTCACGCTCAAGGGCGCAGGCTGGCCACCCGCGTGATCGAGACCTTACCGACGCGCCCGATCCCAGAGATCACCCGGCTGGGCAGGACCCTGCGGAAATGGAAGACGACAATCCTGGCGTACTTCGATACCGATGGTGCCAGCAACGGTGGCACCGAGGCGGTCAACGGGCTCATCGAGCTGGGCAGGCGGACCGCTCGCAGGTTCCACAACTTCGAGCACTACCAGCTACGAATGCTCCTCATCGGTGGGGGTCTGGACGCCTCACCCCACACTCAACTCTGAAGAGCCAGATATCACGGCGGCGATCCGCGCGCATCGTGCTTGAACACTTTCGCACTACCGGGAATCGCACCGTTGACCTGAGTAGATCCGATCGCGAAACATCTGAACGGCCTGCCGGGTCGGGGGGTGTCTAATGGGTTGTGTATGGGGGCCTGTCTGAAAGGATTTGTAGATGAGTGAAATTCATGAGCGTTGTGAGCGGTTGTCTGGTGCTGATGTTGTTGCT